>CABHOW010000144.1 GCA_902168225.1 uncultured Flavihumibacter sp.
TTTTTTTTTCAAGCAGAAGACGGCATACGAGATTTCTGCCTGTCTCGTGGGCTCGGAGATGTGTATAAGAGACAGGTATAGGGTATAGGGTATAGGGTATAGGGTATAGGGATGAACTCCTATTACCTATTAGCTATTAGCTTTCACCTATCCTCTCGCACTCGGCACAGCATCTAATCCGATAAACTCTCCGGCCAGATATTTATGATAAGCAGTTATGGCAATCATGGCGGCATTATCCGTACAATATTCGAAAGCTGGGATAAATGTTTGCCAACCTTTTTCTACGCCGATTTCTTGCAAAGCTTTTCTTAACCCGCTATTGGCACTAACGCCACCCGCAATACATACTTGTTTGATGCCGGTTTGTTTTACTGCTTTCTGTAATTTCTTCATTAAAATATTTACAATCGTATGTTGGATAGAAGCGCATAAATCGTTTCTATTTTCTTCTATAAAAGCAGGTGTTTGTTTTTGCAAGAAATACAATACGGATGTTTTTAATCCACTAAAAGAAAAATTCAATTCGGGTATTTGTGGTTCAGCAAAACTAAATTTTAGGGGATCTCCCAATTGTGCATACCGATCCATTAAGGGTCCACCGGGATATGAGAGCCCTAATAATTTAGCTGTTTTATCAAAAGCTTCTCCCGCAGCATCATCTATCGTTTCTCCCATAATTTCTAAGTGCAAGGGGGCGTGTGCAAGTACTATTTGTGTATGCCCACCACTTACGGTTAAACATAAAAAAGGAAATTCGGGTTTTCTCTCGGGAATCAAATTCGCCAATACATGGGCTTGCATATGATGAACCCCAATAAGTGGCACGTTTAATGACAATGCCATTGATTTGGCGAACTGCGCTCCCACTAATAAACTTCCAATAAGTCCGGGCGATTGGGTGAAGGCAATAGCATTGATAGACGATAGACCGGAGACCGGAGACCGCCCTTCGCCTCCGCCTAGGCGAACAGGGTGATTACCCACTAACCACTGATCACTACGCACTAACTTCAGTGCTTCCGAAACCACCGGAACGATATGCTGCATGTGCGCACGACTTGCCAGTTCGGGCACTACGCCACCATACTGTTCATGAATTTTTTGAGTGGCAATAATATTCGAAACAATTTTCCCATCTACACATAATGCAGCGGCTGTTTCATCACATGATGATTCAATGGCCAAGATTCTTATGGAAGCTGATTTGTTGATGAGGTATAAGCTAAAAGGTGTAAGCTAAAAGGGTTAACGCCGCAAGATAAAGATTTACTTTTCATCTTCAAGCCTCTACCCTATGCCTTATACCTTTCACCTTACACCTTACTTCGTTCTGATCGCCACCACCGGATCCATTTTAGCAGCAATAGATGCAGGAATAATACCGGCTAATATACCCAGTACAATACAAATACTTAAAGCAAGTGCAATGATATTAGGTGCAATAAAAATAGGAAATGGTAAAACTGAAGTCAATACAAGAGATAATATCCAAACCAAGCCTAATCCTACTAAACCACCAATGATACATAGAAATGCACTTTCTAATAAAAACTCGGTGAGTATGGTACGGCGCTTCGCGCCGATAGCTTTTTTCAAGCCTATTTGACTCGTTCTTTCACGAACAGTAACAAACATAATATTCGCCACTCCAAAAGCTCCTACCAATAAACTTAACCCTGCAATGAACCATCCACCCGTGCTTACTTGTCCGAAAAAGCCTTTTACTTGCTGACTAAACAAGGCTACATCATTACAGGAAAAATTATCTTCCTGTTGCGGACTTAGTTTACGAATTTGTCTCATTACACCATCGAGTTCATCTTGTAGCGCCGATGAAGCAATACCCGGTTTTCCTTGCACCATAATATAAGGGTTGCTATTATCGGGATTGTAAATAGAAGCAAAATATCGATAGGGTACCAATACACTTTGATCGTAGTCATAGCCGCCCACAAAACTTTGGCCTTGCTTTTTTATAACTCCCACCACATACAGTTTTCTACCGCTATAAGATACCTCTTTATTAACCGCTTTTTCAGCATTACCAAATAATTCCTCAGCAACTTTATAACCAATAACTCCAACCGGCACACCACGTACAAAATCGGATTCATTCAAATACCGCCCCTCGGCTATTTCTATCGTTTGAATACTGTTAAATTCATTGGTAATACCATAAAGCCCTACCCCATTAAGAATATTATCTTCATAACTCAAGTTCACGTTGTTGCTTACGAAGAAAGCTGCGTAAGCAGCTAATTGGCTTTTAGTTTTTACAAACCGCAACTCTTCATATTTCATGGAAGGGCGTTTCAAATATTTCCACCACGGGTAATCAGGTCCACCGCCATAATTCCATTTGTCTATATAAATAGTATTATTCCCTAATGATTTAATATCCGTTTGCACTTTTCGCTCAAGACTGTCAACCGTTGCCAATACCCCTATTATGCAGAAAATACCGATAGTAATACCAAATAAAGAAAGAAAGGTACGGAGCTTATTCACCCTGAGCTCCTGCATTGCCATACGGAAGCTATTCCATAAAATACTCAGCAATTTGACCATGATCAAATGTACAATAGTAGGTTCATTTGAAAAGGAGATTTATGTAAGCGGTTCATTATACTGTTCAACTCTTTTATTTAAAGAAAAACGGCAAGTTGTACAAATAAAACAATTGTATAAAAACATTGTAATTAAATTCATTAGCATCAGTTACTGTGTTATTTTTGCGCAGATTAAACCAATAAACTTGCTATATGACCTGGAAACAAGTGTTTACTTCATCAGTTGGTAAAAAGCTGGTAATGGGCTTAACCGGCATTTCTCTGATTTTATTCCTTATTGTTCATGCTTCCCTCAACGCTTGTATTTGGGCCAATGATGGTGGAGAAATGTTTAACCATGCCGCTCACTTCATGGGGGGTAATGTAGTACCGCGTATACTAGAAATAGGTTTGTTTGGTGGTATCATCCTTCATATTTTTCAGGGCTATTTGCTTACGCTGGAGAATCGTAGCAAAAGGACCGTAGGTTATGCTGTTAATTATGCTGATGGTAGCAAATGGTATAGCCGGAGCATGGGTTTATTGGGAACTTTAATCTTGTTGTTTTTAATCATTCACCTTGCCCATTTTTGGTTTCCTAACAGATCCAGTCAAGGTTTTTTACTTGGACCAGAGATCAATTTATATGAAAAAATGAAGTTGGAGTTCAGCCAGTTATGGGTGGTAATTGTATATATACTTGGATGCATCTCGTTAGGGTATCATTTGGCTCATGGGTTTCAAAGTGCTTTCAAAACAATGGGTGTTCATAATAAAAAGTACAATTTGATGCTGAGTTCCATTGGATATGGGTTTTCTGTTTTCATTTCGATTGCCTTTATTTTAATGCCACTCAGTTTTTATTTTGGATGGGTGAGTTAGATAATAGCTAATGGGTTATAGGGTATAGGTGATAGACTTAGTTACTAACTACCCCTGACCATTGACTACTGACCAATGACTATTGACAAATGACTAAACTTAAAATATGCTAAACGCTAAAATTCCTTCAGGGCCTTTAGAACAAAAATGGACAGATTACAAGGGGCATTGCAAACTGGTTAATCCTGCTAATAAACGTAAGCTAGACGTAATAGTGGTAGGTACGGGTTTGGCAGGTGCATCTGCTGCGGCTTCATTAGGAGAAATGGGGTATAAAGTGAAAGCTTTCTGTTTTCAGGATTCCCCCCGCCGCGCCCACTCTATTGCTGCCCAAGGAGGTATTAATGCTGCTAAAAACTATCAGAACGACGGGGATAGCACTTTCCGTTTATTTTACGATACCATTAAAGGGGGCGATTACCGTGCCCGTGAAGCCAATGTACATCGCTTAGCAGAAGTGAGTGCTAATATTATCGACC
>CABHOW010000145.1 GCA_902168225.1 uncultured Flavihumibacter sp.
AGCAATAGCTACATGTTTCACCTGAATGGTGTCGAATTCCCTGATCTCTGTTTTCCTTTCTCTTCCTTTTCCGTATTTTTTTAATAAATTCTCGTAATACGCAATGGCAAAATCGGTTAGGTGCTCTACATCATAATTAACTTGCTTAATATCGGCCTCAATAGCTCTTATTTGTTCATTTAACTCATTAATATCTAATCGATAAATTCTTCTGACCGGTTTTTCAGTAAGCTTCAAAATATCTTCGCGCTCTATTGCTCTTTTTAATTTCTTTTTGAAAGGCAAGAAAGCTTTATCAATAGCCTCAATTACTTTTTCCCAGGTTTCATGTTTTTGTTCAAGTTCTTTATAAATTTTTTCTTCAAAGAAAATTTTCTCTAAAGAAGTGTAGTGCCATTTATCTTCTAATTCTGCTAAACGTATTTCAAGCTCTCTTTTTAAAAGATTACGCGTATTTTCCACAGCAGCTTTCAATAGCTCCTGTACGCCCATAAATCGAGGTTTTTGATCTACGATTACGCAAGCATTGGGAGAAATACTAATTTCACAATCGGTGAAAGCGTACAAGGCATCAATTGTAATATCGGGAGAAATACCGGCAGCTAAATCAATTTGTATCTCAACTTGTTCGGCAGTTACATCCGTTACTTTTTTTATTTTGATTTTTCCTTGCTCATTAGCTTTAGTGATACTCTCCATTAATTGCGTAGTAGTAACGCTATAAGGCACGTCTCTAATTACTAATGTTTTTTTATCAAGTTCTTCTACTTTAGCACGAACACGTACTTTACCGCCACGCTGCCCATTATTATAGCCGGAAACATCAATCATACCACCCGTTTGAAAATCGGGATAGAGATCAAATTTTCTGCCTTTCAAATATTTGATGGAGGCATCGATCAGTTCACAGAAATTATGCGGAAGAATTTTCGTAGAAAGCCCAACTGCAATACCATCGGCACCTTGAGCTAATAGTAAAGGGAATTTCATAGGCAGGTTCACAGGCTCATTTTTCCTACCGTCATAACTCAACTGCCATTCCGTGGTTTTTGCATTGAAAGCCACTTCTAAAGCAAACTTTGATAAACGCGCTTCAATATATCGCGATGCAGCTGCATCATCACCGGTTCTTACATCACCCCAATTACCCTGGGTATCTATCAATAAATCTTTTTGTCCTAAATTAACCAAGGCATCACCTATACTTGCATCCCCATGAGGGTGATATTGCATGCTTTGTCCGATAATATTCGCTACCTTATTAAACCTGCCATCATCCATTTCTTTCATGGCATGAAGAATCCGGCGTTGCACAGGTTTTAGCCCGTCTTCAATAGCCGGAACTGCACGTTCTAGTATTACATAAGAAGCATAATCTAAAAACCAATCTTTGTATTGTTTTAATACACCGGTTTCGCTCTCAAAAATCTTTCTATCTATTTTTTCTTTTGCCATCAATTTAGTCAGTTGTCAGTTGTCATTGGTCATTAGGAATAACGTCAGATCATCTTTCCTTGCTCCCTATCCCCTATTCCCTATCCCCTATTACCTTAAATCCTAAATGTATCTGCTCTTCCATCTTCCAGTCCATTCAATTCAAAAACAATGATATCGGTAACAGAGATCACTTCATGCCATACATAAGGAAAAATTTCCACGAAAGCAGGGGCTTTAATATTTACGGAACCTGTTTCATTTGTACGCACATCTTTCCAATTCAACACCGCTTCTCCTTGCATAATAATGATCTGTTCAGGATTTTTTTTGGGGGCAATACCCTTGTGATAATGACCTCCGCTTATGCTGCCTGTTTTCCGATAGGCTATCATAAATTGTCCGCTTCTATCGGTATCAAAAAAATGGGTTGCGCCTCGTTCGTCCTCACCTATTTTATCTATTGTTTTTATTTGTACTTGCATTAGTTTGAGATTGTTTGAATTTGCACTTGGATATCTTTCCACCCTTTTTCCCAATCCCCCTGAATAACCAGTTTATTTATTGCAGCTAAGGCTTTAATTCTCCAAACTAAAAAAACATCTCCTGTTTTAACCGGCATTTTATTCAAAGTATTGGCTACAATTTTTGTAAGTTTTTGGGGTTCTGTATGTACCTGAGATAATATATACTTATCATAGTATTCAACCTCTTTACCTATAATCTTTTTTCCCCCTTCCAAAAAACGAACCAGATCATTTTCATTACAAATTTTTTTCCACTCATCAGGATCTACTTCAAATTCACTTAATGAAATAGGACGAGCCAATTTTTTAGCCTTAATGAACTCTTTGGGTTGTATTTCATGCAGATGAGTAGGATAAAAAATATTCCCCTTCTCATTAAAAAAAGGAAGATTATTTAAATACAATACGTGAATTCTTCCGGCAAAATCTTTAAACTGACTTATCACCCAATAATAGCCACAAACATCATGAGCATTTTGTCCCATCCATACCCAAACTTCTATATCTGCATCCTCTTCCATTTGTTTGATGAGCTGATGTACAGCAAGTTTGTCGTTCACTAAATCTACTTCTTGTGTATATGGTGAATGTTCTAGAACCTGCTCCCACCATGCCTTACGGGCTTGGTAACCGGCTGTTTCATAAATGGCTTCGAGTGGCCCAACGGCATAATCATCTTTAATACAAATTATATCACCTGCCAGCGAAGGATCCATGCCTATCACTTGCTCCAAAATCGTTTTATTCGCTTCTTCAAAAACTATATGTATCATTTAGCTTCGTTATTCTCCAATAAATATGATAAGCTTTCCTACGCCCTATACCCTATACCCTATACCCTATTACCTTTCTTCTACCAAATCCAATTCCACTCGTAAATTACCTATAATAAACTCTTGCCTTTCCATGGAGTTTTTCCCCATATAATATTCTAATAAACTTTGAATATGATCTCCTTGCTCAAGAATAACGGGGTCTTTTCGCATATCCGGACCAATAAATTTCCCAAACTCCTCAGGCGAAATTTCACCTAATCCTTTAAAACGTGTGATCTCAGGTTTATTCCCTAATTTTTTGATGGCTGCCTGTTTTTCAGCTTCATCGTAACAGTAAATGGTTTCTTGTTTATTGCGAACACGAAATAAAGGAGTTTGTAAAATAGAAACATGTCCTTTTTTTACCAGATCGGGGAAAAATTGCAAGAAGAAAGTCATAATAAGCAATCGTATATGCATACCATCCACATCAGCATCGGTAGCGATCACAATATTATTATATCGTAATCCTTCAAGCCCCTCTTCGATGTTTAAGGCATGTTGCAGTAAATTGAATTCTTCATTTTGATATACCACTTTTTTAGTTTCGCCAAAGCAATTAAGCGGTTTACCCCGTAAGCTAAAAACAGCCTGTGTATCTACATTGCGAGATTTTGTAATGCTTCCGCTTGCACTATCTCCTTCTGTAATAAAAATGGTACTCTCATTTTGCAAGGCAATAAAAGCTTCTTTATTTTTTACAGGTAATTCATCATTCAAATGTACCCGGCAATCGCGCAGTTTCCTATTATGTAAATTGGCTTTTTTTGCACGCTCATTGGCCAATTTTTTTATACCTGCCAACTCTTTCCGTTCTCTTTCGTTTTGTTCAATTCTTTTTTTAAGTGCGTCTGCCGTAGTTGGATTTCTGTGTAAAAAATTATCCAACTCTTTAGCTAAAAATTCAAGTACAAAATTCTTCATACTTGGTCCGCCTTCAAATACCGATTGAGAACCCAGTTTTGTTTTGGTTTGGCTTTCGAATACAGGTTCTTGTACACGTACCGATACGGCTGCAACTATACTTGTACGAATATCAGAAGCATCGTAATCTTTCTTAAAAAAATCGCGTACTACTTTTATATATGCCTCCCTGAATGCTTGTTGATGTGTACCACCTTGTGTAGTATATTGACCATTTACAAATGAAAAAATATCTTCCCCATAATCATTATTATGAGAGAGCGCCACTTCAATATCTTCCCCCTTTAAATGAATAATGGGGTAACGTAATTCATCAGGATTTGTTTTACGTTGTAACAAATCGAGTAAGCCATGCTTACTTAGGTATTTTTTCCCATTAAAATTTATTGCAAGCCCCGCGTTGAGATAACAATAATTCCAAATCTGATTTTCCAGATACTCGTGTATGTAATGAAAATTACGAAACACCGAATCATCGGGCGTAAAATAAACTTCCGTACCATTGGGTTCTTTGGTAGCAGTTTCTTTATGCTCTTTGATCAGCACCCCTTTTTCAAACTCTGCTGTTTTTTCTTTACCATCGCGGTAAGCAGTAACTTTAAAATAATTACTCAGCGCATTTACAGCTTTGGTACCTACACCATTCAAACCCACACTTTTTTGGAAGGCTTTGCTATCGTATTTAGCGCCCGTATTTATTTTACTTACTACATCTACCACTTTACCTAAAGGAATACCCCTTCCATAATCTCGCACACGTACCGATTTTCCCTCAATCGATAGATCTACATGCTTGCCATAGCCCATGGTGTATTCATCAATACAGTTGTCGATAACTTCTTTAATGAGTACATAAATACCATCATCAGCTGCAGCGCCATCTCCTAATTTACCGATATACATACCCGGCCTGAGGCGAATATGTTCTCTCCAATCGAGCGATCGTATCGAATCCTCATCATACTTAATTACCTGCTTCTCATCAGCCATTATCGTCGTTTTTTGCCAACGGCAAATCTAACCCCCTCAAATTGAAGCCCAATTTTTCTTTTCTACAAATACCTAATTTCTGTGGATAAATCGTGTTTTTTCGTGGATTCTGGCTTACTCTTTACCTTTAATGTTGATGATAAGCACCCAAGCAACTAAACCAGATTCTATATCAGCATGATCGATTTTGGAATTGATAGACTATTAAAAGAAGGCGCCGTATGGAAATCGCAACCTATCAGTATGATTACAAATGCAGCGGCAACAACAAATATGCGCATACCATCTCGTAAAGCGTTGATAGAGGCCGGTTTTAACATTCAGCAATTATTTTCACCCGAACATGGATTAGACACACATGATGCAGACGGGGCTCATGTGGATGACGGTATCGACGAACTCACTAACTTACCAATTACCAGTTTATACGGATCAAAACTAACTCCTACAGAAGAAGACTTAGCCAAAATAGATATTGTATTATTTGATATTCCGGATATTGGGGTTCGCTTTTATACTTATTTATGGACATTAAGTTATGCATTAGAAGCATGTGCTAAATGGAATAAAAAGCTAGTTGTACTTGATCGCCCCAATCCGATCAGTGGAGATTTATCTTTGGCAGAAGGACCTATGCTCAATGACGCTTGCGCCTCTTTTATTGGCAGATGGAATATTCCTGTGAGACACGCTTGTACACTTGGGGAACTGGCATATTATTTTAAAGACCGGCAAAAGCTAGATGTAGATTTATTAGTAATACCCTGTGGGGGTTGGGACAGAAATATGTTACAACCAGACTGGGGACATATTTTTGTGCCCACTTCACCTGCTATACAATCTTTTGCAGCCATGCAATTGTATCCGGGCCTATGTTTTCTTGAAGCTACTAATTTACACGAGGGAAGAGGAACCGAATTTTCTTTTCGATCTGTGGCGGCGCCTTGGTTAGCAACAGGTACTTTGAGCGGGTTATTGCAACATATGTTTGAGGAAGAATTAACAATCGAAACGATCCATTTTGTATCAGGTAATGAAAAATATGAAAATCAATTGTGTAATGGTTTACGATTTATGGTAAAAGATTCAACTTCATTCAAGCCAGTATTTTTTGGGCTGATGCTGATCAAATTAATTAAAGATATCCATCCGAATTTCTTTGAATGGAATGATTATAAAACAAATGCAAACCCCACCGGTAACAGGCATTTAGATAAACTTACCGGTATCCAAAATGCGGAACAACTATTCAATTTATCCTTCCCACTGTTTTTAGCGAATATTACCAAAGAAATATATGTTCCGGAATGGAAAAATGAAATAAGTAAATTTTTATTTTATTAAAATGTAATCACTTGAAAAATAAATTATGCATTGGGTTTTATTTACTGATGAGTAGTATTGTTTATGCCCAGCCCAGGATTCAATTAGTGGATAGTTCTCAAAAAGCATCTTATCGGGGATTAAGTGTGGTAGATAATAATATCGTTTGGGTTAGCGGCAGTAATGGCACTGTTGGCAAATCTACCAATGGAGGAAAATCTTGGCAATGGATGCATCCGAAGGGTTATGAGAAAAGTGATTTTAGAGATATTGAAGCCTTTGATAAAAATACAGCCATTATTATGGCTATTGCCGAACCAGGTATCATTTTGAAAACTAAAGATGGTGGTATAACCTGGCGCAAAGTTTTTCAAGATACCACTAAAGGTGTTTTTTTAGATGCCCTTACTTTTACTGGTAAGCGTGGTTATGCCATCGGAGATCCGATAGATCAACACTTATACTTACTTAAAACAATTGATCTTGGTGAACACTGGCATAGAATTAAAAAAGATTCTAAAATATTTGCTGTCGATGAAGCTTTCTTTGCTTCCAGCGGTGGAAATATTATAGCCGGCAGAAAAAAATTAAAGAATAAAATTTTACTCGTAAGCGGGGGTTCATCTAGTCGCTTATTTTCCTTCCCCTCATTACAAGTTCAAGAGTTACCCATCATAATGGGTGGAGGAAGTAGGGGTGCTAATGCAATAGCCCTTTCTCCTAACGAAGAAAAAGCGATGATTGTTGGTGGCGACTTTTCAATAGATACCATTTCTGCAGCCAATAGTATTCAACTTATTTTTAAAAAGGGATATATAGATATGAAATCGCCTACTACGAACCCTCATGGATATAGATCGAGTGTTACTTATATAAATGATAAAAAAATAATCAGCTGTGGTACTTCCGGAATAGATATCTCAGAAGATGGTGGAATGAATTGGCAATTAATCTCTAAAGAAAGCTATCATGTAGTGCAGAAAGCAAAAAAAGGAGATGCTATTTTTTTAGCAGGTAATAAAGGCAGAATTGCTAAACTAATGCCATAAATATTTATATTACATTAAAACTATAATCATGAAAAAAATTGTTTTCATTATTTGCATATTCTCTCTCGTAATCAGCATTCAGGCACAAGAACCCGAAGTAATTTGGCTCTATAAAGGCAAAGCACCCGGCACTGAAAATTGGAATTGGAAGGAAGGCTCACAGGATAATAAAACCTTTAATACAAAAATTGTTTACAACGTTACGCAACCCTCATTAACTGTTGTAAAACCGGATCCCGCCAAAGCTAACGGAACAGCGGTTGTTATTTGTCCGGGTGGAGGCTTTCAACTCCTCTCTATTAATAGTGAAGGCTTTGATGTAGCTAATTGGTTAGCTGCCAAAGGTATTACGGTATTCGTACTGAAGTATCGCTTATTTCAAAGCGTTACTAACGACCCTGCTATGGAAATGATGGCTAAAATCCAAGGTGGCAAAATGGATTCAAATACAATCAAAATAATGGGTATGGCTATATCCGATGGCAAGAAAGCAATCGAGTATGTAAGAGCTAATGCCGGAAAATATAATATTAATCCGAACCGTATCGGTATCATTGGTTTCTCTGCCGGAGGTACTTTGGCTGCATCAGCAGCTTTTGATTTTACAAAAGAAAACAGACCTGATTTTGTGGCACCAATTTATGCTTTCTTCCCCCAAACCAACAGCCTGTTGCTAAAGATGCGATGCCTATATTTATTGCTGCAGCCACTAATGATCAATTGGGGTTAGCGCCACATAGCTTGTCTTTATATCAAAAATGGATTGAAGCTAAACAACCTGCGGAACTTCATATGTATAGTTTGGGCGGACATGGTTTTGGGATGCGAAAACAAAATTTACCCAGCGATTCTTGGATAGAGCGTTTTGGTGATTGGTTGGCATTACAAGGACTATTAAAGAAGTAGGTAAGCTATCTATCGTCTTAAACTTTCAGCCTTTCTTCCAGCTTCTCAACAAACTTGTAAGTAGCCGGACAGTAACTGATATTCTGTTGATGCACATGGATATAATCAGTTACTTTCTTTTTATTCAAATGAGGGAAACCGGCACAATCTGCGGGGCGCACTTCATAGATGCTACACATATTATTATCGGTATTGAGAAATTGACAAGGCTGTTTGGTATTCATCCAATCCCCATCTTCTTCATCGAAGAACAGCCATTTTGCTTTGAATTCAGCAGGTGTAATATCAAAGTGAGCTGCAATTCTTTTTACATCTTTATTCGTGAAAGTGGGGCTCATGGATTTACAGCAATTAGCACAACTCAAACAATCCACTTCCTTCCAAACTTCAGTGTTTAATATATCTGATAACTTATCTAATCCACGAGGAGGGTTTTTTTCCACCTTACTCAAAAAACGTTTCATTCTTTTTTGATGATGCCTTACTTTCTGTTTGAATGAACGAAGATTAACTTGCATGCCTGTATATTAAAGAAAGCGAATGTACGGATAATTGCTTAGTAACCAGGTAACCAAGTATCTTTATAACTTAGTTACTTAGTTACTTAGTTACTTATTGACTCACATGTGGGAACCTTATAAAAAAGGATATAAAGCTTATTTACAACTAGAGAAATCTTTAAGCGATAACTCTGTGGAGGCTTATATGCGTGATGTAGATAAGCTTACGGGGTATTTATTAGCTACAAACACACTAAAAAACCCCGGCGATTTAGTAGTACAAGATTTACAGTTATTTATAAAATGGATCGGAGAGTTAGGCATAACAGCCACTTCACAGGCACGTATTATTTCAGGTATTCGAAGTTTTTATAAATATTGTTTAATAGAACAAATAGTGAGTACTGATCCATCCATGCTACTAGATACACCAAAAACAAAAAGAAAATTACCCGATACACTTAGTTTTGAGGAAATAGAAAGTATTATCAATCAAATTGATTTGAGCACTCCGGAAGGCACACGCAATAAAGCCATATTGGAGTTGATGTATAGTTGTGGGCTCCGGGTAAGTGAAGTGGTAAACCTTACTATCTCGGGACTCTATTTAGATGTTGGATTTATAAGGGTTATAGGAAAAGGCGATAAAGAAAGATTGATACCGATAGGTACCGATGCTATCAAGCATATTAAAATTTATAAAGATAATATCCGCGTACATGTACCGGTACAAAAAGGGTTTGAGGATATTTTATTTTTAAATAAAAGAGGAAAAAATTTAACCCGAGTAATGATTTTTTTAATCATAAAATCATTGAGCGCGAAAGCAGGTATCACAAAAGTTATTTCGCCACACACTTTTCGACATTCTTTTGCCACCCATTTGGTAGAAGGTGGGGCCGATTTAAGGGCTGTTCAGGAAATGCTCGGGCATGAAAGTATTACCACAACCGAAATTTACACCCATTTAGATCGTGATTTTTTAAGAGAAACTTTACATCGTTTTCACCCGGGATTTAAATAAAGTCCGTAAGTCCGAGAGTCGGGAAGTCAGTAAATTCTTACTGCTGAATCCCGGACTTTTGGACTTACGGACTAAATTTTCGTAGAAAATTTGTCGGACTTGAATTAGGTTTGCTTCTCAAAACAAGTACAATGAAAAAAATGATGCTAGCCACTGCATTGTTATGCAGTTTAGTGGGCTTTTCACAAGTTAGAATGCCCCAACCAAGCTCTACCCAAAAAATTTCTCAGGAATTTGGTTTGGGTAGAATCGAGCTTACCTATTCTCGTCCGAACATTAAGGGAAGACCTTTATTTAAAGAAGGAAGCGAATTGGCTCCATTAGGTAAGCTTTGGCGTACGGGTGCTAATGCAGCCACTCGTTTATACTTCTCAGATAATGTGATGATGGGTGGAAAACTATTAGATACCGGTTCTTATGTTTTGTATACGATACCGGGAAAAGAAACGTGGGAAATCATTGTTAATAAAGGATTGAATAATTGGGGAACAGATGGTTATAAGGAAAGTGAAGACGTGGTGCGCTTTAAAGTAAAAGCAAAAAAAATTGAGCCGGCTAGAGAAACTTTTACCATGCAGTTTGCAAATGTGCAAGCCGAAAGCTGTGAACTACATTTGAGTTGGGGAAATACGGTTGTAGAAATACCTATGAGTACGAATATTAAAGACAGAATTCGTGCTTCTGTTGAAAAAGCATTAAGCGCTGATCCTGTAAACCCCGTAAATTACCAGGTGGCTGCCAATTTTTACTATGAGTGGACAAAAGAATATGATAAAGCATTGGTAAATGCCAAAAAAGCAACAGACGCAAATCCAAAAGCTTTTTGGTTATTTATACTTACAGCAAAAATTCAAAAAGAGTTGGGAGATAAGGTATCAGCAAAAGCAAGTGCCGAGAAATGTATTGCTTTAGCTACAGAAGCTAAGAATGAAGACTATGTTCGTCAGGGAAAGGATTTGATTGCCAAATTATAGGTGACTAAGTAAACTAAGTAGAATAGGTAACTAAGTGCATATAACTTAGTTTACTTATTCTACTTATTTATTAAACCTATTCCGCCATATCCGGTATTGCTTCAACTTTGTAAGCACCGGCATCGAGTTTAGCTTTGGTTTCGCTAAACGCTTTTAGGGTCTCTTCTATGTCTGCATCTGTATGTGCCGCAGAAGGAATAAGGCGATAAATAATATGTCCTTTAGGGATTACAGGATATACAACAATAGAAGCGAAGACCCCGTAGTTTTCTCTAAGGTCCATTACCATGGCTGTAGCTTCTTCTACCCCACCTTTCATATATACAGGTGTAACGGGACTATCCGTTTTACCGATATCGAATCCCCGTTGCTTTAAGCCACTTTGAAGTTTTCGCGCATTGCTCCATAACTTTTCTTTTAATTCGGGCATGGTGCGTAACATTTCCAAACGCTTGAGGTTACCTAATACAATCGGCATAGGCAAGCTCTTAGCGAAAATTTGACTACGAATATTATACCTGATAAAATCGATAATAGCTTTATCACCCGCTAAGAAGGCACCGATAGATGCCATACTTTTAGCGAATGTAGAAAAGTATAAATCTATCTGATCCTGACATCCTTGTTCTTCACCGGCACCCGCTCCTGTTTTACCAAGTGTTCCAAAGCCATGGGCATCATCTACCAAAATACGGAATTCATATTTTGCTTTCAGATCGCATATCTCTTTCAATTTACCCTGATCACCTGCCATCCCAAATACACCTTCTGTAATAACAAGTATACCACCTGCTTTTTGCTTGTCGATTAATTGGCTGGCGCGAATCAATTGTTTTTCACAATCTTCCACATCATTGTGCTTAAACACATAACGGTGGCCGGGATGTAATCTTAGTCCATCAATAATACAAGCATGGCTCTCTGCATCATATACAATCACATCATGGCGCCCACATAACGCATCAATGGCACTCATGATACCCTGATAACCAAAGTTCATAAGGATAGCATCTTCTTTTCCTTCAAATGCAGCCAGTTCTCTCTCTAATTGTTCGTGATGATTTGAGTTCCCACTCATCATACGTGCTCCCATGGGGTATGCCAATCCATATTGCTGGGCAGCTTCAGCATCTACTTTGCGGATTTCAGGATGATTAGCTAAGCCGAGATAATTATTCAAGCTCCACACAATCATTTCTTTGCCTCTAAACTTCATCCTGCTGCTTATTTCGCCCTCCAATTTAGGAAATGCAAAATAACCATGTGCTCGTTCGCGGTGCTGACCTAAAGGGCCGTAATTGCGGGTGAGCTTCTCAAAAATATCTGCCATACCAATCTGGGATTAAGTTTTTATAAAATTTGATGCAAAATTAGTCATAATGCCCCAAAACACAAACCCATATCACCCCATATCTTATCTTTAGTGCCTTAAAATAAAACATGACTATGGGATATTGCTCCAAAAGAATTTGTTTAAAGGCATCTACCTTAATTTTATTGTTAATCAGCGCGATATCGATCACTTCGGCCCAAAAAATTGTGTCTGATAAGCCCAGTGAAAGAGCTCCTAAGCTAATTGTTGGTATTGTTATTGATCAAATGCGATGGGATTATTTATACCGCTTTAACCCCTTATTTAAGCCAAACGGCGGTTTTAAGCGAATGATGAACGAAGGCTTTACTTGTGATAATACGCAAATCAGTTATACTCCATCCGTTACTGCTTGCGGGCATGCAGGTATCTATACCGGCACTGTTCCTGCTATTCATGGCATTACAGGTAATGCTTGGTATGATAGGGAATTGAAAAGAGCCGTGTATTGTACAGAAGATAAAAACACAAACGGGGTTGGAACGGCGGGTTCTAGTGATGGGCAAATGAGTCCGCGTAACATGCTTACCACTACTATTACAGATGAATTAAGATTAGCATCAAATTTTAAAAGTAAAGTAATTGGCATTGCGATCAAAGACAGAGGTGCTATTATTCCTGCAGGGCATAGTGCCAATGGTGCTTATTGGTTTGATGCAAAAAGTGGGTATTTTATTACCAGCACTTATTACAGAAATGAGTTACCGGGTTGGGTGAATGATTTTAATAACAGAAAATTACCCGATTCCTTAATGAAATTGGGTTGGAATAAAGTATTAACGGATGAACAATACTTAGCTTATTCCACTGCAGATGAAAAATCATATGAGAGTACCCCGTTTGGAAAAGATCAAACTAAAATGCCTTATACTTTCAAAGCCAATGCAACGGGTTATGGTCTGTTACCATCTACTCCTCATGGGAATACACTTACGGCTGAAATGGCAAAAGCAGCGGTAGTAGCGGAAGGTTTAGGCGCAGATAACGTAACGGATTTTTTAGCAGTTAGTTTTTCTTCTCCGGATTATATCGGTCACGCTTTTGGTCCTAATTCTTGGGAAATGGTAGATGATTATGTACGCCTTGATGAAGAGTTAGGAAAGTTGTTTGACTTTTTAGATGCGAAAGTAGGTAAGGGTAAATATACCGCCTTCTTAAGTGCTGATCATGCCGTAGCACATGTGCCGGGTTTTATGAAAGAAAATAAATTGCCGGGGGGTATTATGGATGAAAAAAAATGGGCTACCGATTTGAATGCTTCTATTAAAGATCAGTTTGGCGTTGCGAATGCGATTGTAAGTATGTTCAATTATCAGGTGCATTTGGATCATGAAAAAATAGATAGTACCAAAGCCAATAAAGCAGCTATTATTCAGCATATCATCAATTATATTGGTAAGCAGGAATCTGTATTAGATGTATTCCCAACTGCAGATATACTTACGTATCCTGCTCCCCAGTTATTAAGAGAAAAATTAGCTGAGGGCTTTTACTGGAAGCGAAGTGGAGATATCCAATTTGTATTAAAATCAGGTTATATTGATGGGGGGCCCACAGGTACAACACATGGTTTATGGTACAAATACGATGCACATATCCCATTATTATTTTATGGCTGGGGAATTAAAAAAGGAAATACCGATAGGGAAACCTATATGAAAGATATAGCACCTACAATTGCTGCCTTACTGCATATTCAGCAACCTAGTGGAGCTATCGGACATCCTATACCTGAGGTACTGAAATAAGTCCTAAATATATTATTATATTTCTGAATATATTTTTTATCGAAATTCGTTAAAATCTATTATTTTGCTATAAACTAATTTTCTATGAAAAAACAAAGCTTACTGCTCACCCTCGGGTTTTCATTGCTTGTTACGGCA
The DNA here is from genome assembly GCA_902168225.1 of uncultured Flavihumibacter sp. Lineage (GTDB taxonomy): Bacteria > Bacteroidota > Bacteroidia > Chitinophagales > Chitinophagaceae > Sediminibacterium. The sequence continues at coordinate 13,725 of CABHOW010000145.1, forward strand.
CAAGCGCAGTTAAAACTCGACAGCAAACTTCCTCAAGACGAAAAAGTAAAAATCGGTAAACTCGCAAATGGGTTAACCTATTATATCCGTGCTAATCAGAAGCCGGAGAAAAAAGTAGAGCTACGCTTAGTAGTAAATGCAGGCTCTATTTTAGAAGATAACGACCAGCAAGGT
>CABHOW010000146.1 GCA_902168225.1 uncultured Flavihumibacter sp.
GCGAGTGTATCGGCCGGTAGCTTGTACCACTACTGTACATGATGTTGACAAGATAAGGGTTGGGGTTGATTCTGCACCTGGTATAAATGGGGGGGCGTATATTACTGGTACCGGAGGTTTAGCTATCGGGAACTATTGCCTATTTGCGAAAAATATTGTTATTATTACCGCCAATCATTCTCTCTATGATTACAGAATTAGAGATGCGCGTCCTGTGCATATTGGGAATTATTGCTGGATGGGCGCAGGTGCCAAAGTGATGCCCGGTGTAACGCTGGGTGATCATACTATTGTTGCCGCAGGTGCTGTAGTAACTAAACCTTTCCCTGAGGGATACTGCGTTCTTGCAGGTGTTCCAGCCAAAAAAATAAAGGAATTGGACCCTGCTAAATGTGTAAAATATGAACACAAAGAGCAATTTATTGGATACTTCACTAAAAAAGTATTTGAAAAAAAGTTCGGGAAACTAAATTTTTAGCCACTCTAATTGTAAATATAGCAGTGTCTCAAAATTGTATTTGTCACTACCGGAGAAAGAAGTATGAGGAATGGTTATGACATCGACTGCTTTTTGGGCGTATAATATTTTATCGAAACTCTGCAATATAAACCTGTTTCAACAAGAAACTTTGAATACCTGGAAGCCACGGGGAGACTATAGAAGTAAACTATAGAGACGCGATAAATTTATGAACAAACCAGAATTGAGATTATCCCAGATAAAAGATGTTGATTTTGGGATTCACGTAAAAGTCGTGGAACCGGTTAACTTATATGGTTGTTCGATAGGCGATCATAGTTTTGTAGGTCCATTCGTGGAGATACAAAAGCAGGTAACTATCGGTAAGCGGGTAAAAGTACAGTCAGATAGCTTTATTTGTGAGTTGGTAACAATTGGGGATGATTGTTTTATTGGCCATGGAGTGATGTTCATAAATGATTTGTTTGCGGATGGTAGACCGGCGGGTAATAGAAATGGATGGAAAACAACAACAATCGGAAATAACGTTTCGATTGGTTCAAATGCAACACTTTTGCCTGTTTCAGTATGTGATGGAGTTGTGATAGGTGCCGGGGCTGTTGTGACGAAGGATATCAAAGAGAAAGGGACATATGCGGGTAATCCGGCCAGGCTTGTACGTAAATTATAAGACTATTAACCGTTCTGCTAATATTTTTAAACTAAAATTGTACTTCTTGAAAAATAGTTCATTGCGACATCATGCACACCCGCTGCATTTTTTTTCAGTAGTAACTGCAATATTTATTATTATCCTTTCTACTTCCTGTAGCAATGTGAAGAATTTGCAATACCTGCAGGGTATTGATTCTGCCCGCTTAGGTAAGGTACAATATGGCGAGCCTATAATACAGAAGGGAGACTTGCTTGGTATTACCGTGTATAGTGACGATCCCCTGGCGACAGCAGCTGTTACAAATCCGCTGGCTAATACAGTGAATATAGGTTCGGGAAATACAGCGGGGGCATCATCAGAAGGCGGAACATCGAGCGGTGCATCAACTTTGCAGGGATTTATTGTAAGCCAGACAGGTGAAATTCAGTTATATAAGCTGGGTTCCATTATTGCGGAGGGAAAAACCAAAAAGCAGTTGGCTGATACCCTGACTTTAATGTATGCGAATCAGGGATTATTAAAAAACCCGTATGTAGAAGTACGGTTTATGAATTATAAAATAACCATAATCGGAGAGGTGAATCGTCCAGGGTCTTTTTCTGTTCCCGTTGACAAACTCACTGCCTTTGAAGCCATTGGCCTTGCAGGTGATTTAACACTTTATGGACGGCGTGACAATGTTTTGGTTGTAAGAGAAACGAATGGCGTTCGGTCGATGGGCCGGTTAAATTTACAGGACCCTAATGTTTTCAAATCTCCTTATTATTATTTGCAACAAAATGATATGGTAGTAATAGATGTAGGTAAAAATAAGGCTGTACAAAATAACCAGGCAACTATTCAGTATATCTCAATCGCTGCCAGCCTTATCTCAATTGCCGCAATTGTTACCACTTTATTTAGAAGATAATCATCTTTATGCCAGAAGAAATTGTATCAACACCACGTGGGAAAGCAACTTTCAGTCCTCGTGAAGTAATATTTAAGTACATACGTTATGTACCATGGTTGGCTATTTCAGTAGCCATCATGCTGGTACTAGCATATATAAAGCTACGTTACTCTACACCTATTTATAGCGTGTCGGGCAGGTTGTTGGTAACCAGCCAAACACCATCAGGCGGAGGTGAGAAGTTCGACGATATCTTTATGATGCAAAAGGGCGACAAGATCTATGATGAAATTGAGATCCTTAAATCCCGGGCATTGGCAACCCGGGTAGTGCGATCGCTGGGTTTGCAGAAGTGGGTTTATAACAAGGGTAAAATAAGATCTACAGTTATTCATCCAAAAGAAGTGCCTTTCAATTTTGAAATAATATCATTAGCTGACTCAGCTCAACAGTTTAGTTTAACCCTCAGTTTGCTGAACGATCGTGAATTTACTTTGAATGAGCAGCCTAAAAAATATTCGATTGGAGAAACCGTTAGCTTTCCCTATGTAAGTTTTCGCATTACACATAATGACTTTAATTGGAGATCATATGGGAATGAGTTTGTCATTAGCTGGCAGCCTGCTGAAAGTGTAGGAGTAGGTCTAAGTGGTGGACTGGGAGTATCACGGGTAAATGATAACACCAATGTGCTTAACTTATCTTATACCACAGAGAACATAAGGCTTGGGGTGGATATTATAAATCAGTACATGAAGGAATATCAGCAAAGCCGGCTGGAAGATAAACGTGAAATAGCAGCTAAGACCATAGACTTCATAGACGAACAGTTAAAGACTGTTTTCCAGGAGCTGGGTGGCGTTGAAAATAGCTTACAGAATTTTCGGCAAAAGAACCGTGTTTTTAATCCTGAAGCTCAATCTGACCTTGTATTTAAAGAGTATTCAGAAACGAGCAAAGAGCTGGCAGAACATGGTATCAGTATGAAAATAGCAGAATACCTCACCAGTTATTTGTCTGATGAAAAAAACAGGTTTAAAATCATTCCTTCAGTATTGGGTATTGCAGAGCCCACATTAGTAGCACAGGTAGCAGAATTTAATAAGTTGCAATTACAGAGAGAAACAGCACTTAAAAATATAGCTCCCAATAACCCGCTTATTGTTCAAATGGAAACCACCATTGAAAGATTGCGGCTCGATATGTTGGAAACTCTTAGGAATGTAAAGGAAACGCATAAGCTTACCATGGAGGAGTTGGGAAGAAAGAACAAAGAAGCAAATGGTATGATCAGCGCCATCCCGTCAAAAGAAAAGCAAATGCGGGAAGTGACCCGTCAGCAAAGCATTTTGCAGGAGCTATATTCCTACCTGTTACAAAAGAAGCTTGAAACAGCCATAGCATCTGCTTCTACTATTTCAAATATTAAAGTAATGGAACCTGCTATGGGCGGTGGACCTGTAAGCCCTAATAGCAAGTCTATCTATATGTTTGCTATTATAATCGGACTGGCAGTTCCTGTAGGGATCGTTTTTCTTGTAGAATACCTCAATGACAAGGTAAAGAGTAAAAGTGAGATCCAGCAATTAACGCAGGCGCCAATATTGGGCGAAATAGGGCATGCCGATGAAGATCGTACACTGGTTGTTACCAAAAATAACCGCAAGTTGCTTGCAGAGCAATTCCGTATTGTGCGTTCTAATTTACAATACATCTTACCAAAGACTGATAAGCCGGTATTACAGGTCACCTCTTCATTCAGCGGCGAGGGAAAATCATTCATTAGTACAAACCTGGGCGCTGTGCTGGCAATATCAGGAAAGCGAACAGTGATATTAGAGTTTGATATTAGAAAACCCAAGATCATGAAAGGACTTGGCCTTAGTGAACGCAAAGGACTTACAAACTATATTATTGGAAGTATAGAATTGAATGAAGTAGTTCATCAGGTGCCGGATGTAGAAAATTTATTTGTGATTCCCTGTGGCCCTGTTCCGCCGAATCCCGGGGAAATGCTATTGCAGGAAAAGGTAGACCAGTTGTTTAGAGAGTTACGGTCGCAGTTTGATGCTATTATAATAGATACTGCCCCGGTGGGGCTTGTTAGTGATGCTATAACTTTAGGAAGGTTTGCTGATGCAACAATATATATAGTAAGGCATAACTATACTATGAAAAAGCAGATACAGCTCATTGAAGACATATATCAGCAGAAAAAACTGCCTCACTTATCTGTAATTATTAACGATATCAGTAGCAGAGGTGGTTATGGTGGATATTATGGCTACGGTTATGCTTATGGGTATGGGTATGGAAATGGATATTTTGAGAATGGGGAAGCAAAAAAAGGCTGGCGTAAATGGATTGCCGGATCTAAAAAGGCCTAGAATATTAGAAAAGATAAATCGGATTATTTCAGTAGACTCAAAAATAAAGTATCAAAATAAATGAGTAAGCAACAGGTAGATCATTGGGATATGGTAATTGAGCCCAGGGAAAAAGTTTGGAGCCTGCGTTTGAATGAAGTTTGGCGATATAGAGATTTACTGATGCTGCTTGTTCGGCGCGATTTTATAGCTTTTTACAAGCAAACGATTCTGGGGCCTGTATGGTTTTTTGTTCAACCCCTGCTAACCACGTTAATGTACCTGCTTATATTTGGTAAAATTGCAGGGTTATCAACTGATGGTATACCCGGACTATTATTTTACCTGGCTGGTGTAACATGTTGGGGCTACTTTTCGGAATCGCTTACAAAAACGTCGGATACTTTTATTGCAAACGCAAGTATTTTTGGTAAAGTATACTTCCCCCGCCTGGTAATACCCCTTTCCATTATTTTATCAAACATGATAAGGCTTGGAATACAGTTCATTTTATTTCTGATTGTATGGATCTATTACGTTGGATTTACGAATGAAAATGTTCACCCCAACTGGACTATTATATTACTTCCTGTTTTGGTTTTACTAATGGCATTTCAGGGTCTTGGGCTTGGAATTATTTTTACTGCACTCACTACCAAATACCGCGATTTACGCTTTTTACTCACCTTCGGTGTACAGTTATTAATGTTTGCTACACCGGTAGTTTACCCTTTGTCTTTAGCTCCGGAAAAATATAAGTGGGTTTTTATGGCTAACCCATTTACTGCTATTGTTGAAACATTCAGATATGCATTTACAGGAGCTGGTTCATTTAGCTTCTATCAGTTAGGGTATTCAACCCTGGTTACGATTATTATAGTTCTGTTTGGGACGTTGATATTTAACAAGACCGAACGAACCTTTATGGACACTGTATAAAGATCCTTCAACACCACCAGATAAAGTAAACATCAGGAACCCCTTATTAGCAAATTAAATTAATGAGCTCAGTAATAAAAGTCGAGAATTTATCGAAGCAATACCGCCTTGGAGAAGTAGGAACCGGTACCATTAGTCATGATCTTACACGTTGGTGGCACCGTGTCAGGGGAAAAGAGGACCCTTACTTAAGAATAGGGGAAGAAAATGACAGAAGTATTAAGGGCGATTCAAAGTATGTATGGGCTTTACGGGATGTAAATTTTGAGGTGAAAGAAGGCGGAGTTTTGGGTATTATAGGCCGCAATGGTGCGGGTAAATCTACCCTTTTAAAATTACTTTCACGGGTAACTGCACCAAGTACAGGTGTTATAAAAGCCAGGGGAAGAATAGCAAGTCTTCTTGAAGTAGGTACTGGTTTTCATCCTGATTTAACAGGCCGGGAAAATATTTTTCTTAATGGGGCCATCCTTGGTATGACCAAGGCGGAGATAAAAAAGAAGTTTGATGAAATAGTTGCGTTTGCCGGTGTAGAACGTTATATAGATACGCCTGTTAAGCGATACAGTAGCGGTATGTATGTGCGATTGGCTTTTGCAGTAGCTGCGCATCTTGAACCGGAAATTTTAATAGTAGATGAGGTGCTGGCTGTAGGAGATGCTCAGTTTCAGAAAAAATGCCTGGGCAAGATGGAAGATGTGAGCAAAAACCAGGGACGCACAGTATTGTTTGTGAGCCACAATATGGGAGTGATAGCAAACCTTTGTAATAAGGGATATCTCTTGCAAAACGGTAATCTTCTTTTTACAGGGAAGGCATCAGAAGCTATTAATCTATATCTCGATAATGCAGAGAAATCCCTGGGATACGAGAATGATAATAATAAGTCAACCAGCTTTCATAAAATCTTTTTCAATGCTGGAGATGGTGTATTTAAAAATGAATTTGCACACAATGAGACGATAAAGATTGGCCTTACTGTTCAGGGA
>CABHOW010000147.1 GCA_902168225.1 uncultured Flavihumibacter sp.
GGGATCGGGTAAGTGATCCTGAAATTAGTAACGATGGCAGGTATGTTATGTATACGATTAATGGAAGAGAGCGCTCTAGAGTTGTGCGATCCACTTCAACTTCCTGGGAACGTTGGGATTTGAATGGTATCTTCTTTACGGGGGACAATAAGAGCCTGGTTGCTTACAATCGAGATACTTTGTCGGTCTTAAATTTGAAAACTAGTGCGACAAATATAATCAGCAGCAATGTGGCCTCGTATAAAAAATCAGGTAATGGCTCATGGATTGCCTTTAAGAAGAAAGGCGAAGATAAGAAAGTGTATTTATGGGAGATCCGGTCAGGTAAACAAATGACATTCTCTGGTGTAAAAGACTATTTGTTTAATGAGCAATCTAGCGGATTTATATGTATAAATGAAAATAGACTGTCACAATTTGCACGTTATTCCATTAGTTATACTTCGCTAGTATCTCTTGAAACAAAAGATATATGGTCATTGGAAGATAGAAAACATGAGGTAAAAATTGGTAACTTTTCGTTTAATAAATCCGGAGATGGTTTTGCATTTGCTGTTTCTGTGTTGTCTGAAATTGTAGAAACCGGAATTTGGTATTTTGACCCTTCCATGGATAGTGCAGATAATTGGATTCCAAACTATAATAATGGTGTATTAAATGGATATTCGTTAAATACAGAGTTGCCGTTCTTTTTTAATTCAAAAGGCGATAAAATTTTCCTGACCTTAAAAAAGAATCACCCTCAACCGGTATTTAAACCAGATGAAGAAGGAGTTGAGATCTGGAACTATAGTGACGAATTTTTTCCGAATGAGGTAAGTACCGAACCAAAGTCTAATTATATGGCAATGGTTAGTAAGTCAGGCGTTGTTATACTTGAAAAGGAGAATGATGATGCGATTCAATTATCGACTAATAAGAATCCTATTGGTAATTATCTGATTGCTTTACAGAATAAATATATATACGAGGATTGGTGGCAACCAGATTATCAGAATATGGTGTATTTGGTTTCTAGTTCCAATGGTGCAAGATTACCCTTGCTAGAGGACCCGAAGAATTCTTTTGGATATTTTGATATGTCTCCAGATGAAAAATATATAGTCTGGTTCGATAGAGTGGATTATCAATATTTTAGCTATGAAATCGAGACGGGGATAACCAGAAACATTTCTGATAAAGTTCCATGTAAACTTTTTGATGATGAAAAAGCGCAGCCAACTGCAAGGTTGCGTTTTGGACCCGGAGGGTGGATGCTTCCGCATGGTTATATAGTTTATGACCAGTACGACATATGGTTGCTGGATTTAAAAGGAATCAATCCACCTATCAACTTAACAAATGGGTTCGGCAGAAAAGAATCGATCATTTTTGGAATCGACGAATCATATAATAAAACTTATCTGAAAGTCGGTGATGAGTTGATTATAGAGGGATTCGGTTCGAGGAATAAAAATAATGGATTCTTCAAGATTAAATTAGGGGCCAAATCAGACCCGCAGCAGTGTAATTTTTGCCCCTACGTTTCGTATATTCCTCGTACGGTTCCCGCTGCCATTGGAATTCCTCCCGGGTATAAAGGGATGCCCCCGCTGAGGGCGAAATCCTCAGAATGCTATTTAATAATGAAAATGTCCGCAAGTGAATCGCCTAATTATTTTTTCACAAGAGACTTCAGGAAATTTTCTCAAATAAGTTCGGTCTACCCTGAGAAGCATTTCAATTGGGTCACCTCCGAATTGGTACATTGGAAAAATGCGGACGGCAATGTAGGGCAGGGGATTCTTTACAAACCACAAGATTTTGACTCACTGAAAAAATACCCTATCATTTTCCACTATTATGAACAAAGGTCTGATGGTCTAAATCAATACTTGAGGCCAGGTCCATCCAACGCATCAATCAATATTCCTGAGTATGTTAGCAATGGCTATCTCGTGCTTGTACCAGATATAGATTATAGAATGCGAGAACCAGGAAGATCGGCATTAAATTCAATCAACTCCGCGGCCGATTATATGTTTAGGTTTGCATGGGTGGATTCCACCAAGGCCGGATTACAGGGACATAGTTTTGGTGGCTTTGAGACAAATTATATTGTAACTCACACTAAAAGATTTGCTGCTGCGTGTGCAGGAGCCGGGCAGTCAAATATTATTAGTAGGTATGCACAAGGGAATTCCGTACTGGTTGGTGGGTTAATGGAGAAAGGGCAAGCAAAGATTGGAGGACCGCCCTTTTCAATGATTGATACCTATATTTCGAATTCTCCTGTCTTATTTGTTCAAAGTGTAACAACCCCTTTGCTGCTTTTTCACGGCACGAGTGATGATAGAGTGCCTATCGAACAAAGCATTGAGATGTTTATAAATATGCGAAGAGCAGGGAAAGAAGTATGGCTGTTAGAATACAAAAAAGGGGTAGGGCATGCGTTGTTTGGTAAGATTGCATTTGACCTCGACTATAGAATGCGACAATTTTTCGATTATTTTTTAAAAAATAAAGAAAAGCCCAATTGGATGAGTAAGAAAAGCTTTATGGGTGTTACTGATTTCGATATTCAAACGAAGTTAGCCAGGTAGTTTATTCTTTTATTTATATTCCGAAAACGATGGTTATAAACTTATAACCGGGCTTGTTCAATGGTCTTTATCTAAATTACCGATTACAAGCTTTTTTAAAGTCAGATCTGTAATGCTATAATATCATCTATAACTCAAGAGTTCGGAACAGAGTGGTAATACATACAGCCAAGGTGCTTTGAGTTGAGTATGGCAGGTCTGCCACCTGGCCCAGCCCTTGGTCACGTGTTGTATAGCTTGTCACAAATGGAACAGTACAAACTATTGCACCATTCGGCAATGTTGTCCTTTTAAAAAGAGGCTCGGCGTTTCTCGAAGCTTTAAACGCAAATGCGCCGCCGATAACAGCGAATACCGCTACCACGCTCAGCGTGATTCTAGCTTTTTTCATCATAACCGTTTAAAGAGGTAAATAGATCAAAATTACACTTTATGGGTTTTAACCACCCATTATAAGAATCAAATACCTGCACATAAACCCTATGTGCAAGTATTTGATATACAATTGGACGACGTCCATTCTTACTTAGTATCTGAATGTCTGGATCGATTAAGTCAGACTATTGTGCGATACTTCTGAATAGAGTGGTAGTACATGCAGTTAATGTTGGTTGTGTTGAGTATGGAAGGTTTGCTACCTGTCCTATACCCTGATCGATAGTTGTGTAGCTTGATAAAAATGATACGGTACATACAACAGAGCCATTTGGTAAAGTTGTTCTCTTATACAAAGGTTCTTCGTTTCTTGATGCTTTAAATGCAAATGCACCACCGATAACTGCGAATACAGCTACTGCGCTCAGAATGATTTTTGCTTTTTTCATAGTAAATACCGCCTTTGTATTATTAAAAGGCTAAACTTTAGTTAACAAATTGTTTTCGCCTACTCTTTTCTACTGGTTTTCGGCTTCCCCATTAATACACCATAAGATGGCGGATGCCTGGCCAGGGCAAAATTTTTATTGTTAATAATTAACAGGTAGTCGTCTTCATGATAAGATTACAGATTTTTATGTGACCTAACCACAGGTATTGCTATGAAGATGTACACGTTGTAGCATACGGTGATCGTCTACGGGTAACAATTATTTTTGTGAATATCCTCTTGTTCAATTATTGCCATGATAGTACTTTGGATTAATTTAATGG
>CABHOW010000148.1 GCA_902168225.1 uncultured Flavihumibacter sp.
TAGGAGTCCGTCTCGTGGGCTCGGAGATGTGTATAAGAGACAGGTACCTGCTTAAAATACCATCCATTATACTCAAAAAAATTAAGCATAGCACTTCTTGATTCAAAAACAAGTGGATTTCCGTTTTTATCGGTTATTGTATTTCTGCGAATACTTGCCTGTACCCCAAAATCAATAATATACCTTCTAATTTGAAGATCTGCTTTTGCAGAGGATGTTTCTAATACGGCAAATTTCGTGTCTAAAGAATCTAATCTTACACCATCATAGTAACCATAGGTTGTATTCCCTGCCGGGAAAAAATTTTTTGTTATCAAATTTGAACCATCAAATAAACTTTGAGCGGTAATTAGATTGCTATAGAAAAACCCAACTGTCAATAGTAATATCATTATTATTTTCATGATACTAAATTTAACTTTTCGTTCCAATAACTATGCCATTTCATTTCAGTTAAACCTTGTTTTGGCGATCATAACCTTAAAATCATATTAATACCCATTGATTTATTTTACCCGGTTTAAACTCTTTTTAAAAATAGTTTAGTAACCTTTGTAGCATAGCGTAGAAAAAAGTCAGTAAAAAGAATAGAATAGGCATGTCAAAAAAACTTGTAGTAATAGGCGGTGGGGCTGCAGGTTTTTTTTGCGCAGTAAATGCAGCACGTATACATCCACAGCTGCAAGTAACGATATTAGAAAAAACAGATAAACTTTTATCCAAAGTAAAAGTGAGTGGGGGTGGGCGTTGCAATACAACACATGATTGTATGGAAGTACCGGAGCTTATCAAAAAATATCCGCGTGGTAATCATTTTTTAAAGAAAACATTTTATCAGTTTGCAGTAACACAAACTGTTGAGTGGTTTAAAGAGCGCGGTGTATCATTACACAAAGAAGCCGATGGGCGAATGTTTCCAACAACTAATTCTTCTCAAACCATTATCAATTGTTTATTAAAAGAGGCCGATAAATATGGCGTAGCTATAAGAACAAAGGTGGAAGCTAAAAGCATTGAGAAAAAAGATCAGCAATTTGTGATTTCAACTACAAAGGGAGAGACGTATGTTGCTGATTTTATTTGTATTGCTACAGGAGGTTATCCAAAAGAATATATGTTTGATTGGATCAAAGCAATTGGGCATACCATTATGCCGCCTGTGCCCTCCTTATTTACATTCAATATACCCCATCATGCTATTACAAAATTGATGGGTGTATCGGTTCCGCATGCGATGATAAAAATTACAGGAAGTAAACTAAAAGAGGAGGGACCGGTTTTGATCACGCACTGGGGATTGAGTGGACCGGCAATATTAAAACTTTCTGCCTGGGGTGCCAGAGAACTGGCCGATAAGCAATATCAATTTGCTATTATTATTAATTGGTTAGGACATATCACCGAGCAAGAATTACGAGAACAGTGGAACGATTATAGGATGAGCTATGCATCTCAAAAAATACATGGTAAAAACCCATTTGAATTACCAAATCGGTTATGGGAATATTTTTTAGCTATGGCCGGGATTGATGAAGCCACAAAATGGGCAGAACTCAAATCGGCTCAGCAGCAGCGATTGATACAATTACTGGTTGCGCACCCTTTTGATATAAAAGGTAAAACCACATTTAAAGAAGAGTTTGTAACCTGCGGTGGAATTAGCTTACAAGAGATCGACCCGCAAACGATGATGAGTAAGAAAATGAATAATCTATTCTTTGCAGGAGAAGTAACCGATGTAGATGGGGTTACCGGTGGATTTAATTTTCAGCATGCATGGACCAGCGGATGGATCGCTGCGAGAGCAATAGCAGGCATCAGCTAATTCGTTACTAGGCTTAATGCGTATGATACATCTTCTGTGGGATATATATTCCGTTCAAAAGCATTGTTTAAATAGGTATAAGTATGGTTGTGGGCAAGATCAAAAAGTTTTTTGTCGTGCATTTCCCGGAGCATCTTTTCTTGAACAGATTGCATGGCTAAGTTTTTAAAATAGACTCAAGATCGTTATTTAAAATATATTTTTAATATTTAACGGATTAGTACTTTGCGTTGGTTGGAAAAAAGTCACCACTGTTGGCTTGGCAATGTTAGCAATAGTTTTTTAAGTTAGTTCCATTATTAAGTCGCTATAGGACTTATCGATTAGGTTGTTTTGAGTTAATTCAAAAAAGCTAAAATATTTGTCGCATTGTTCTTTCAATTCTTCTATTGTAAACTCTTCTTTGTTATCAATTGCCTCAACTTCCATAAACGTACCTAAATTTTCAACTATGTCAAAGTGAAATTTCACATTATCTATGAAATATATTTTTCGCTTTTTGTCTACAATTATTTTTACACCAAGTTGCTTAGTCAATATTTCCTTCAAAGCAATATTTGGCTCGTGTTTATATAAAATTATTTGAGATTCTTTTGAACCTGAAACATTTTCTCTATCATAGTTTATTAATGCGTTTTCAATATTTCCTTCCCTTAGTTTTAGTCTACCGTATTGTACATTAAAATAAGTATCTATTTGATGGTCGAGCCCTTGAAACTTCGGGTTAAGCGTCAGTAATTTATTTTCATATTTTTCTATTTCATCAATTTTTGCTTTGAACTCGAAATTCTTAATATTCATTTTTGTCTATTTAGGTTATTTTTTTGTTTACCCCTTTTTTGGGGAATTGCTGCTAGGGGCTAAGGCTTGGCATTCGAAGGGCGGCTTTAGAAGTCCTGTAGGGAACTGTCGTTGATTAAAGATATGATCCGTCCGTCAGTTTTGCGGAAAGCTTTTATTGCCTGTGGGCGTTCTTATTAGGCGATTTTTATTGTCTTTATAAAATCTATAAAGTTTTTTTCTTCAACTTCACCTGCTTCTTCAGAATCTATCATATTGAATGAGTAAATGTAGTTGCCTTTTTCAATGATGATACTCCAAGTCTTGCAGCGCCAACTTTTTTTGTGTTCGATTGATTCAAATGTCCATGCCCATTCAGAGTCAAAGCCATTACATTCAGATAGTTGATAAGGACTGAAATTTCTAATTGTTGTATAGTCTTTAAATAATTTTCCTGAACCATAAGCGATCATACCAACGATTTTTTCAAAGTCACCGTTGATATAGTCGTCCTCGTAAAACTCAATAATGTCATTTTTATGGTTTATGAAAACTGTTATTGCCGGCGAAAACTTGTCATTAAACTCTGTCTTATCAAGTCCATACTTTGCAATTACAAGTATAGGGTCTCCTAACTCTTCCCAAACTTCTCCTTTGTTAGGCTCAAAATCGTCAGATAATAGTTGGTCTTTTTAAGTTTGCCAAAGTCTTTGATTGATACAAAGTCCCAATTTTCGGGTTTAGTCAAAAGGATACAAAATTTTTTATTGACATAGTTGTCGCTATTAATTGCAACAGCTTTCAATGGGTCTATGGTTAGTCCAACTAGTGCAGTACTGATATATTCTAGAAATCTACGTCTTCCTATTCCCATCTGTTTAAATGATTAGGATGTGTCATTTTATGCTAGCTGCTATTTTTGTCAACAGCAAGATAAATAAACAATAACTTTTTTTAAGCTTTTAACATAAACAATTGCCTGTCTCATTTCTTCTCCTTGCAAATAATAAAATCCTATAGATGTTGGATTTGATTTTATCTCAGACCAAATTTTTTTTGAAATTCTTGAATAGTCGAAATCCATTTTCTCGATAGTTTTGATTGCTGGCGTTCGAAAATTCTCAGCCGCAAAAAAATTATTTATTCTTTTGGCGATGTACGATTCTTTTTTCACTATCGGGTCAGCGTCTTCGATTTTATAGCCAAGAAGATATGATGCAGGAAATGTGTCTACATAAATCCTAATCCCTCTATGGTCAATTATTTCAAAAGTGACTTTCGAGGAAACTAAAGAGTGCCCTGATAGAAATATTTTAACGTATCTTTTTTTTGAGGATCTGAAAACCTGTGCGTAATTGATTTTTTCAAAAGAATGGTAGTATCTAACCTATATATATTTTGTTCGATAGTTTCTCTTTTGGGGAGATTACTTTTGGTGATAAATGAAACGAAAAGGAATGATATAATTATATACTGCATAATTTGAATTCTAAATGCTTGTATTAGCTGCGGTTATTTTTTTATTTGAATATTCCTTTTTGCCAAGTATTCGCTAAGCTTCATTAGTTCATTCAAATCCATTTTAACTCGTCGATACTTTCGATCTTTTATTCTAAGTAAACCAACTTTTGTATTACTAAACTTAATATTGACTTGTTTTAAATAGCTAATGTCATTAAGAGGTATTTTATTATCAATAAACATAAATTCTTTTGTCCATTTCCAAATCAGTCCAAGGTTTATGATTAAAAGAATTATTCCGGTTAGAAAATAATATCTGTCGTTATGTTTATTCCACTTGTAAATTATAGTTAGAGATAAAGCAATGCTTGTTATGCTCGTTAGTAACAGCAAAAGTCTATCTTGTTTAGCATTGTCATTAATAATTAAAGTGTCATTTGATATTTCAATATAGCCGTCAGAGAGTCCAAATGAAACAGATTGATTGTTGTTAATAACCATATAATATCCTTTTAAAAATTAATTGGTCTTACCCATGTCTAGATACTGCTAAGTTAGCTATTTAACTACTTTTCTGAACTTTAGCAAAATGTCAGCTAACGTTGCCGCACAGGCAAAGGTTGGCGGAAGAGTTCCCGCTGCTGGCTTGGCCATCCCGCCATGGCGGGACTAAAGCCAAATTACCGAAATTTGGCCATCCCGCGTAGGCAGACAAAAGCCCGCCTTTTGCAAAGCTACTTGTTGTGAGCAGCTAATTCAGTGGTTTACACTTTCCGATGGTTCGTTAAAATCTTGTCCTTTTTGATAGTGAATGAATCATTGTCTGAGAGGATGAAAGACTCTTTTCCGTGGTTGTAAAGAAATAGACTGTACTTCACAATAACGATGGAATCTTTAAGTTCAATTTTTAAATATTGGAAATCGCTGAATAATGATGACGTGTTTGGAGGTTGATAGCATTTTTGCGCAACTAAGAGTTGAACACCTTTGTCTTCTTTAAACCATTTTGTCAGAAGATTTATTTGCTTACTAGAGCCTTGTTCACCTAAACCAAGTGCAGTTGTCAAGTCGCAAGTTGAAGAAGTGCAATTAGATCCGCCAACCGCACTATAATAAGCTAAAATTGCCTTAACAGGTTCTTTTAATTTCGATATAGCTAAAATGTTCACCTTCCCAGGAATCATGTCGCTTTTGATAATAATATCGTACTTCTTTATTTGGCAATAAAGGTCTTGTTCAAAAAAAAAGAAAAAAACAAAAATAAAAAAGGATAGTTTCATATTTAGTTGTACACAACGGTTCCGGGCTTTGCGTTCGGGCGGGTTTCGGAGCACAAAACTCTCAACCTGCACTAAACTTGAATAGAAGCAAATAGCTCCAAGTTTTCACGTCACCCCGCCAAACGCAAAACCAATGTTATGCTTTGTTTTATTCAAATTTAGTTCCACAATCAGGGCATTTGTCTGAATTAATCATGCCATAACTAGTATTACACTTTTTACAATGTACGTTTGTTGCTACTGGGGTTCCTTGTTTGTTAGCAATCATTCGAGTCCCACAACTAGGACAGTTTGGTTCGCCAACACCAATGTCCACCGTGCTTTTACATTTAGGACAAATAAATCCGTAGTAAGTTGTCATGTTCATATTTATTCAATTTTAGTTCCTGTTATATTTCCGATACCTTCTGCTGTCACGATAGTTCCGGGCTGAATTATAGCTGATTTTTTGATTTCAAGTCCTGTTACATTTCCAACACCTTTTGCATGATGCTCCCCGTCAACAATCACAATAGAATTGGTAATATTCTTATTAAGATTTTCCTTGATCCAATTCTCGTGTTCTTTCTTCCATTCTAATAATTTTTTTGAAGAAAAGTCAATTCCATTGTTTTTGTCAATTGCAATTGAACAGTTTCCGCATAGAAATATTCCATTTGAAATATCGGCTCGTTGTTCAGAAGTCATTTTTGCATCATATCTAGGACCACCTTCGGATGCTGCTGTGATGTGAGCAGCAATACCATTGTAAATAAATTTCATCTCGTCAACTTCAGAGGCAGCAAGAGTCAAGCATCTACAATCCGGATTAGAACAAATGAAGCTGGCTCTTTTAGCTAACGCTTCTATCGTCTTATTGTCAAAATCGTCTCTTTGTTTCATGGACTTTATTGTTTATTTTTATTGTCATTGCGCATGTCCTAAAATAACGCATAACACTTAAATATACACAACTCCTATAAAATAGAAAAACACCAAATCATTGTTTATCAGTAAAATCACTTCCGCGCTTTTTTGGGTTGCTCTGCTTATTATTTGATAGATGATTTTACGGCTACTTAAAAAAACGAAAAAAATAGCTTCCGCGCGTCTATCGGCCTAGGCTTGCGAAGGGGCTGATGTTCCTATTGTTCGCCGCTGTAATAGTCTTCAAATTGCGAATCCAGTATTTGTCCAAAAATTATTTTGTATTTGTTATCATACAAATCGTCTTGCGTTAAAATAAATTCAACTCTTTCAAATAAACTTTCCCCATTTGTATTTTTGAAAATTGCGATTTGTTTGTCTGATCTTTTTATGATATTTTTTGAATCACTTAATTTGTCGTACTCCTTACAAAATCCCTCAAAACTATTTATTGCCTCTTGCTTATTATCAAACAAAAATATGATAAAGTAGGTCTGATAGCCGACGAATGTATTGTTTCTTTCATTCGTCAAAAATTCTAACCTGCATTTACTTGTACCAAAGTTGATATATGGATGTTTAAGAAATTCTATCGAATGCCTGACAGTATAAGTTGGATTTGTATCTTCAACCGGTGGATGGGCAGTCCAGCCACTATGTTGATCCGGCTTTTCAGCTAAAAATGGTACATAGTTTTTAAGAAAACTTTTTGTGGAACTATCAGTTTCGTAAGTATTAATACGTAGTAGAATGTCGTTAGTTAAACTGTAAAAACTTTTTGTCTGTTCCATTGAGTGAAATGTTAAAAAAAGAAATGCAATCTAATACAAGTAAGCATTTTAGCATTATAGATTTTGTATAGTTGCGTTTATCTTCAACTTAAATACCCAAAATAAAAAAGGGCTGTTTAAAACAGCCCCCTATCGTTCTACTAACCTTTTTTCTTTGGTGCGGGTTTGGCCGCATCTTTATTCGCTTTATAGCGCATATCAGGCGTGCCGTCTTTTTTTAGTGGACCGGCAGCAGGCTTGGCTGCGTCTTTATTTTCTTTATAACGCTTATCGGGCGTACCATCGGCTTTCAATTTACCGGCGGGAGCAGCAGCAGGTGTAGCAGCCGGAGCAGGCTTGGCTGCTTTAGTAGCCTTGGCAGCCTCTTTAGCAGGTTTTGCTTCCTTAGCGGCAGGCTTGTTTTGCGCCATAGTAGCAGTTGATAATCCTACAAGAACAATCAACAAGGCAATCATTTTTTTCATATAGTTCGTTTTTGAGGAAAACTAATACTTATAGTTGATTCACCCAAACATATTTACTTAACTAAACATTAAATTTTAGCGACCCTGCTTTCATAGATTCCGTATATTCCCACATGAAAATCTCTGTCATCATCCCAACCTATAATGAGGCTGCCAATATCAAAAAATTGATCAATTTATTGTTTACAGCTTCTAAAGGGGAGGATATTGAAATAATTATCATTGACGGGGGTAGTACCGACGCTACAACCACCCTTGCTAAAGCGTTAGGAGTCATCGTTCATTCGGCAACTAAAAGAGGAAGGGCTGCCCAGATGAACGAGGGGGCTTTACTGGCCCGGGGCGATGTTTTATATTTTGTACATGCAGACACATTACCCCCCGATAGTTTTATACACGATATTATACAAGCCATTAAAAACGGATATCATCTGGGAAGGTATCAAACGCAATTTGATAAAGCATCTTTATTACTGAAACTAAACGCTTTTTTTACTCGATTCGATTGGGAAGTATGTTATGGCGGGGATCAAACGCTCTTTATCACGAAACAAGCTTTTGATGAACTGGGAGGTTTCAACGATGACATGTTGATTATGGAAGAATACGAATTAGTTAAAAGGGCCAGAAAAAAATATAAATACATCATTTTCGATAAGCATGCATTGGTATCGGCAAGAAAATATGCCCATAATAGCTGGTTAACGGTACAAATTGCCAATGCAAAAATAGTTAACATGTATAAGAAAGGGGCTAGTCAGCAAGCTATGATCGAAGTTTATAAACAATTACTAAAATGATATTAATACCAATCTTCAGGAACCTGATGCGCCTCATCAATATCTGTGAGAACAGGTAATACATGATAACGGAGCGATAGATTTTCGGCATGCTGTATCGTTTGTTCAAATACCTTTTCGGTACTCCAATCAATATGTTCAAATAAAACGGGGTAATTTTTTTTAATGCCCAGTAAATAATATCCACCATCGGCTGCCGGGCCGATCACCAGATCATTTGTTGCTAATGCAGTAAAGGCAGATTCGATAATTTCTTTTGTGAGTGTTGCGCAGTCGGTACCAATAATTATCGCAGCTGATGTGTCTTCATTCAATACCTCTTCAAATGCTTTGACCATACGATTACCCAGATCACCACTTGCCTGTTTTCTGGTTTCTAATCCTTTCCAGTGATCTTGCGAACCTTCTCCTGCGTAGTAAACTATTTTTCTAAATGCTAAATCGCCTAATAAAGAAAAAGTAAATTGCAGTAATTGGTTATATACCTGCAGTGCTATTTCATCACCTAGTTGAGCTGCAATTCTTGTTTTTACCTTTCCCGGTTCAGGTGTTTTGGCAAAAACTATGATCGTATGATTACCCATAAACTTATGCTACTGCACCCCCACAACTACTGCCACTACCGGCAGTGCATCCATAGCAATGTTGATTTACAACAATATCGCGGTTTAGTAAATTATTCGAATGCCAATCGCTAATATGCTTTCCTGCACCATCCACTTTAAGGTTTAGCATTTGATTAAAATCGCAATCATATAAATACCCGTCCCAACCTACAGATATAAGTGACCTGCACATTACATTGGTAGCAGCTGTTGCATTAAAAGCATTTGTTAGTCGCTCCATGTATTTTTCATAGTTACCTGTTTGTAATAAATAATCGAGGTACCTGCTTATCGGCATGTTCGTAATAGCAAACAGTTGATTGAATACGATCCCGAAATCATTGAATAAAGCTTTTTTGAAATCATTTTCCAATGCTTTTTGATCGGGTGGTAAAAATGCACCGGCCGGATTATATACTAAGTTCAGTGTAAGACCTGTTCCTTCAACTCCATAGCCAACTTCATTGAGCATCCGCAATGCAGTAATACTATCCTCAAACACACCATCTCCTCTTTGTTTATTGGTTCTTTCTTTTGAATAGAATGGAAGTGAAGAAACAACTTCTACCTGATGTTCTTTATAGAACTGAGGAAGGTCATTATATTTTTTATTCGCTACGATGATAGTAAGATTGCACCGTACAATGATATGGCGATTTCTTTTTTTAATTTCTTCTACAAACCACCTGAAATTAGGATTCATTTCCGGTGCACCACCTGTTAAATCTACAGTAGTGATAGAAGGATTATTATCTAGCACCGATAAACATGATTCCATAGTTTCAACGGTCATGATTTCTTTCCTGTCAGGACCTGCATCAACATGGCAATGTTTACAAACCTGATTACACATTTTACCTACATTAATTTGTAAGGTAGAAATATGGGTTGGCTTTAGTGGATACAGGTTATGTTGAACCAACTGCTCTTGAAAAGGAATAGGTTGATAATTACCATCTGTGGATGTTCCCAAGATTTCTAATTGTACTTCGGTATCTGCTAACTTATTACCCGTTGCCAGTAAACTTTTCATAGGCTTTTTTACATTGATATTTCTTTCACCTTATTCATCATTTGTACACCGTGTACCAAGGCGGCACCACCTTTTATGGCTGCAGCAATATGCACTGCCTCCATCATTTGCGCTTCACTATATCCTTTTTCATAAGCATCACTGCTATAGGCATCTATGCAATAGGGGCATTGAACGGCATGAGCGACAGCTAAAGCTATCAATGATTTTTCTTTGGCTGTTAAAGCACTATCGGCAAAAGCTGTTCCATACCAAGCAAAAAATTTATCTGCTAACTCTTTTTGAAATTCACCAATATTACCAAACTTGGCTAAATCGGCTGCATTGTAGTAATGGTTCGACATATATTTATTGTTTAGTGATTAAAGTTATATAAATCCAGTGCCCAATCGTATTTTTTGTATTTGATGGTTGGAGTGGCATCAACCGGAATAATTTGTTGGTTACGTAATATCATTCGTTGTCCTTTCTTCCCCCCAAAATCTCCCCTAAACCAACTTAGTAAGGCAGGTACATATACTTTGTTAGCGTTGCTATCATAGGTTACGGAACCTGTTAAATAAGCTTTTGTTGCGATATCTAATTGTGCATCAAGTTTGGCATCGTCATAAAAAGCGATGGGCGGACAGCTTTTCGCTCCACAATTCAAGGCAAAATGTATGCGATAGTCTACCTTATTTACGCGTAATAGTTTTTCTTTTGTAGACGGGAACCATTTTTTGGCGTACCCCAAGCTCCATTTAATACTCGATTTCCTTAGTATCCCATGTTCAATATCATCATAGCTAAAATCAGTATGCGCAATTTTCAGTCTACGTGTAGTAAAAAAAAGATGTCGATTTGCATAAGCTGTTACGTCTTTTTTTAATTCAAGTTGAATAAATCCATTATACAGATTTATCCAAAAAGCTTTTTTTTGATCATCATTAATAAGTAGCTGTAAAGAATCAAAAGGAATCGCAGCTATTTTTTTAGTGAATGAGTCAGTATTTTCATTCGTTTTAGCGGCATACAGAAATTGTTGTGATAATGCTACCAGTGTGTTATTTGTTTGCACCGTTATTTTTTTTTGGGTATTTGTTGTGAGGAGTTCTATCACCTGTTTTGTTTCAAGCGCCGGTTCAATAGTTTTGTTTAATTGGTAAAGCCATTGGCTGATACTATCAGTTTTTAGGTCGGCCGCATTTGTTAAGGAAAGGATACTGCCATATTTATCCACTACAATAGAGTAGGGGTAAGAAGGAGGTAAGAAGAAATTTGAAATTTGTTCACCCTTATCTATGAATATCGGTAAACTAATTTGGGGGTTCTTCTTCTTGAAATTATTGATAACGTTTTCTTCTTCAATAGAAACTAGCACTATTGTAATACTGTCATTAAATTTTTGTTTTAGCTCTTGTAAATGAGGTAAGGCTTTGATACAAGGTGCACACCAAGTACCGAAAAAATCAATTACCGTTAATTGAGGATTGTTAGCATGAGGGAAATTGGCAAGTATATTACCGGGTACCACTGTTCCTTTTCTCGGTGCTTCTTGGGCAGTTGAAAAAGAATACAGTAAAGTACAGCAAAAAACTAAATGCCAAATCCTTATCTTCATTTTATCGTATCTTATGGATGGATAATGTACGAATAATCCGGAAAACGAGTTTCAAATAGTGTTATGGAGCAAATTATACAAAGTATCGATACCGCAGCGGCATTTATTCGATCAAAAATATCGACAAAGCCAACAGTAGGTATTGTGTTAGGCACAGGCTTGGGTGCATTGGTTGAGAAGATAGAGATATCCCTTCGATTACCCTATACTGAAATACCGTTTTTCCCTGTATCTACTGTTTCTTTTCATAAAGGCAATCTTCTTTTTGGAAAATTAGGGGATGTGCAAGTTGTAGTAATGGAAGGTAGGTTTCATTATTATGAAGGATACTCCATGCAGCAGGTTACCTTTCCGATTCGCGTTTTACGGGCATTGGGTATTGAGATTTTATTGTTGAGTAATGCTGCCGGGGGTATGAATCCTGCTTACAAAAAAGGGGATCTGGTATTGATCAATGATCATATCAACACGCTTCCGGATAATCCATTAAGAGGCCTGCCTAATGAAATGGGGAATCGGTTTGTAGATATGTGTTGCCCGTACAATACAGATTTATCTGCAAAAATTTTAGCCGTAGCGGCAGCAGAAAAGATATCGATACATGAAGGAGTATATGTAGCTGTTCAGGGACCTAATTTAGAAACCCGAGCAGAATATAGATATTTAAGAAGTTTAGGGGCAGATATGGTAGGGATGAGTACGGTACCTGAAGTAATTGTTGCCAATCATATTGGTTTACCCTGTGCTGCCATCAGTATTATAACCGATGAGTGCGACCCCGATAACTTACAACCCGTTGATATTGATGAGATTATAGCAATTGCGGGTAAATCCGATCAAATTTTAGCCAAATTGTTTGAAAAACTGTTAATTACCGTACCTTTGCACCCCGGCTAAAAAGAACCGGATTATTGTATGATTTTTATTAATAAACAACTAAACGCAGATGCTCAGGAGAATGCTGTTTCTACCGAAGAAATAAGTATTCCTACTGCGACAACAAAAGCACCTGAACCCGTTTCGACGGTAGCAGAAATCCAAACAGCACATGATGACTTCGATTGGAGCATCGATAAGCGTAATGTTAGCCATTATGCAGAAACCGAACGCGTTAAATACGATAAAGTGTACGACAACACTTTCGTTCAAATTAGCGACGGTGAAATTATTCGCGGTGGTGTAGTAGCCATGACAAAAACTGATGTTGTTGTAAACATTGGCTTTAAAAGCGATGGTCTTGTTTCTTTAAACGAATTCCGTGATGTTCCGGGTTTGAAAGTAGGAGATGAGGTAGAAGTGATGGTGGTTGAAAAAGAAGACCGTTCCGGTAACTTACACCTTAGCCGTAAATCGGCTCGTATTTTCAGAGCTTGGGAAAGAATTATGGAAGTACATAAAACCGGTGAAGTAGTAACCGGAACTGTTACCAGCAAAACAAAAGGTGGATTGATCGTGGATGTATTCGGTATGGAAACTTTCTTACCGGGTTCTCAAATAGACGTGAAGCCGGTAACTGATTACGATCAGTTCGTTGGTAAAACAATGGAATTTAAAGTGGTAAAGATCAATGAAACCATTAAAAATGCCGTTGTATCTCACAAAGCATTAATTGAGAGCGATATCGAAGCACAACGTGCAGAGATCATGAGCAAACTCGAAAAAGGACAGGTATTGGAAGGTATTGTGAAAAATATTACCGACTTCGGTGCCTTCATGGATTTGGGTGGCTTAGATGGTTTATTATATATCACAGATATTTCATGGGGTCGTATTTCTCACCCGGGTGAGGTAGTGAAGATGGATCAGAAGTTACAAGTGGTGGTATTAGATTTCGATGACGATAAAAAACGTATCAGTTTAGGTTTAAAACAACTTACTCCACATCCTTGGGATGTATTGCCTGAAGGTTTAGCAGAAGGCACTATCGTGAAAGGTAAGGTAGTAAATATCGAAGATTACGGTGCATTCCTCGAAATTCAACCCGGTGTTGAAGGATTGGTGCACGTATCTGAAATTACTTGGGCTAATACACCAATCAATGCGAAAGAATTCTTTAAACTAGGTGATGAGCACGAAGCTAAAGTGGTTACCCTCGATAAAGATGCGCGTAAAATGAGCTTGAGTATTAAGCAAATGACTCAGGATCCATGGAATACCATCGAAAACAAATTCCCTGAAAATAGCAAACACAAAGGATTGGTGAAAAATATCACGCCGTATGGTGTGTTTGTAGAACTTGAGCCGGGTATTGGTGGTATGATTCATATCAGCGATTTAAGCTGGTTGAAGCGTTTCAATCACCCAACAGATTATGTAAAAGTGGGTGAGCATATTGATACTATTATCCTAAGCATTGATAAAGAAAATCGTAAATTACAGCTGGGTCATAAACAATTGGAAGAAGATCCTTGGAATGCCTTAGAAGACACTTTTGCTATCGGTTCTTTACATGAAGGTACCGTTACGCGTAAAGACGATAAAGGTGCCTTGGTTCAATTGCAATATGGTTTAGAAGGTTTTGCCCCTAACCGTCACCTCAATAAAGAAGATGGTTCTCAGGTAAAAGCCGATGAAACTACCCAGTTTATGGTTATTGAATTCGATCGTAACGAAAAACGTATCGTGTTGAGTCATGCCCGTATTTGGGAACAGCATATAGCAGAAGAGAAAGAAGCGGCGAAGAAAGAAGCTAAAGCTGAGCAGGATAACACCAAGAAAGCAGTTAAAAACATCCAGGCTAAAGTAGAAAAAGCTACTTTGGGCGATTTGGGTGCTTTGGCTGAGATCAAGGCTAAATTGCAGGAAGGAGAAGGCGACGCTAAATAAGCGGAGCCCGACGGTTGTAATATAAAGGCTGTCTCGCTATAACAAGCGAGGCGGCCTTTTTAGCTAATCATTAACGCATTTGAGGATGAAATTGGTATTTCCCTTCCTAAATTGCCATTTTATGCGTAATTTTGCCAACTTTATGGGTCGTAATAGTATATCGATTTTACTGGTTTCTTTACTATTTACTAGTTCTTGTGCTACAAAACTGTCGAAGGTTTTAAAGAGCAAAGATGTTGAGTACAAGTATAAAATAGCAGAACAGTACTATGCCAATAAAAAATATGCGGAAGCGCAAAAGATCTTTGAGGCCGACGTTTTTAACTACTTAAAAGGTACTACCAGGTACGAAGATGTGTACTATAAATATGCTTATACCTATTTCTACACGAGGGATTACCTCAATGCAGAAAATATGTTTAAGAGTTTTGTAGAAAACTTCCCTACCAGTACCAGAGGGGAGGAGTGCGAATATATGCGTGCCTACTGCTACTACAAGCAATCTCCCAAGATAGATTTGGATCAAACCAATACCACTAAAACGATGGGATTATTGCAGGCTTTTATTAGTACGCACCCCACTTCTAAAAGGGTAAAAGACGCGGTAGAAATTATTGATTTATGCAGGGAGAAATTAGAGCTGAAAGAATTTAAAAGCGCTGAATTATATTATAACCTTGGTTTTTACAAAGCGGCAGCTATTGCTTTCAGTAATGTATCGGATAATTTCCCCGATTCAAAAAAATCGGATGAGTATAAATTTTTGATGATCAAGTCTTATTTCAAATATGCTGAAATGAGCTATGAAGAAAAGCAAAGGGAACGATACGAAAAAGTACTGACCGAATGTAATGAATTTGTTGAGCGATTTACAGACAGCAAGCATTTGGAGAATGTAAATAAATACAAAACACAAACGAACAACATCATAAAAAACCTAAGAAAATGAGTAAACTAAGAAGGCAGATGAGCGCGAATACCGCAGCAGTGGTAGAAACCAAAAGCCTGATAGAAATAAAAGGTAAAACCGGTAATCTCTATGAGTCTATCGCTATCATTGCACGTAGAGCAAATCAAATCAATATCTCCTTAAGAGAAGAGTTGCATAATAAGCTCGAAGAGTTTGCCAGCCATACCGATAGCTTAGAAGAAATTCATGAGAATAAAGAGCAAATAGAAATTTCTCGCGCTTATGAAAAAATGCCTAATCCGGCTATTTTAGCAACACAAGAATTCATGGAAGGTAAAATATACTACCGCATGAATAATGAAAACGATCTTTTCCGTTAGTATTCTTACATCTAAATAATGTTAAACCTCACTTGCACCTCGTAGCAAGTGAGGTTTTTTTGTTACTTTACCAACCGAACGAATGCCATGCTACAGGGGAAAAAAATATTGATTGGAATAAGTGGAAGTATCGCTGCTTATAAAACAATTTTATTGGTGCGATTGCTCGTAAAAGCAGGAGCCGAAGTAAAAGTTGTAATGACCACTGCTGCTAAAGAATTTGTATCTCCTTTAGTGCTTGCCACGCTCTCCAAAAATAAAGTGTTGGTTGATTTAGCATCAGAAGATGAATGGGCAAACCATGTACAATTAGGAAGATGGGCCGATGTATTTATTATAGCTCCACTGAGTTGTAATACGCTCGCAAAAATGGCTTATGGTTTATGTGATAATCTATTGATGGCCGTATATTTATCTGCCACTTGCAAAGTAGTAGTAGCCCCGGCTATGGATGAAGATATGTGGCATCATGGTGCTACCCAAAGAAATCTGGGTATCATTAAAAGCTATGGTAATTTAATCATCCCTGTTGGTAATGGCGAACTAGCTAGTGGATTAGTTGGCGAAGGCAGAATGGCTGAGCCTGAGGAGATTATTCGCTTTGTTACCGAAAATATTTTCAGAACAAATGCCCTGAGTGGTAAAAAAGTTTTGATAACGGCAGGACCAACCTATGAACCCATCGATCCCGTTCGTTTTATCGGCAATCATTCCTCGGGTAAAATGGGTTTTGCTATTGCTGAAGCTTTTTATGAACAAGGTGCCGAAGTTTATTTAGTGAGCGGCCCCACAAATGAAACAATTAAATATACCGGTATCGAATACATACCCGTAAATACAGCCGCCGACATGTATACTGCTTGTTTAGAACATTTCTCTACCATGGATATAGGTATTTTCAGTGCCGCAGTAGCCGATTATACACCCGTTGAAGTAGCATCAGAAAAAATAAAAAAGAAAGAGGATCATTTTTCAGTAGCATTACAAAAAACAACAGATATTCTTGCTGAAGCCGGGAAACAAAAAAAAGCGAATCAACTTATAGTTGGGTTTGCTTTAGAAACAGAAAATGAATTGGCCAATGCAGCCGATAAACTATATCGTAAAAATGCAGATGCTATTGTGCTTAACTCGTTACGGGTTCAAGGTGCCGGGTTTAGAAATAATACCAATCAGATCACTATTATCAATAAAAAGGGAGAGAAACTAGAGAGTGAGCTGGCATCTAAAAAAGATATAGCCAATCAAATTGTTTCATACGTTATTACCCAACTTTATGAAAGCTAAACTGATTTTTATTCTATTATTCGGTGCTATTATTTGTAATACGGTACAAGCACAGGAATTACAGGCGAAAGTAACCGTATTGGCCTCTCGCGTGAATACAACAGTAGACAGAAAAATATTCACTACACTGCAACAGCAGTTGAATAGTTTTATGAATAATCGTAAGTGGACAGACGACGTTTTTAAACCTAATGAAAAAATTGAATGTAGTTTTATTATTAACATAGAAAATATTATTGAAACTAATTTATACAAAGCAACACTCACGATTCAGGCGGCAAGACCCGTGTATAATGCCTCTTATCAGGCTGCGATGGTTAATTTTGTAGATCCTGAAATGGTATTCCGCTATGTTGAATTTCAGCCGATAGAGTTTAATGAAAATAGAGTACAGGGTACAGAACCGGGCGCTGCAAATCTTACTGCAGTATTGGCTTTTTGGGCCTATACTATTATAGGATTGGATTATGATTCTTTCTCTCCTAAAAGTGGCGAACCGTTTTTTAGGAAGGCCCAAAATATTGTAAACAATGCCCCCGAAGGTAAAAGTATCAGCGGATGGCGTGTATTTGATGGGCTCAGAAACAGGTATTGGCTCAACGAGAACCTGATCAATACCCGATATAATATTATTCACGATGTAGTGTACACCTATTACCGAAGTGGATTAGATAAAATGATCGATAATGAAAATGAAGCCAGAACAAATGTATTGCAGGCATTAAATCAACTGTATGCTTATAATAGAGAGAACCCAAATACCATGATCCTTCAGTTCTTCACCCAAGGGAAAACAAGTGAAATAATAGGCATATTTAAAAAAGGAACAGCCCAGGAAAAAGCAAAAGCTATAGAACTGATGGCTGTATTAGACGTTGTAAATAGTGCCAAATATAAAGACGAATTACAGTGAGAAAATTAATATGGATAGCATTTATTTTTTTTGTGCTGCTTGCTTGTAAGCAGGTGAATAAAGCCAATCCGGTACCTTTTGATAAAATGCGACATTTGATGCTGGATATCATGAAGGCAGATGAACACTATATTAAAATAAGTTTGAAAGATACCTTACGAAAAATGCAAGATGAAAATTTCAGATTATACGATCAACTGTTCCGATCTTATGGTGTAACTAAAGAGCAGTTTTATACTTCTTATAAATATTATGAAGCACACCCTATTGCATTTAGGGAGCTTATCGACTCCATAGATGCTACCATTATTAACGAAAGAAAGAAATCAAATAAATTACCCAGTAAATAAACGATGAATAAAGTATTTACCAATGCGGCTGCAGCTATTGCCGATATACCCGGTGGCGCAACCTTAATGCTAGGCGGGTTTGGCTTGAATGGTATTCCCGAAAATAGTATTGCAGCATTAGTAAAAGCCGGTATCTCGGATCTTACCTGTATTTCAAACAACGCAGGTGTAGATGATTTTGGATTAGGTTTATTACTCAAAACCAAACAGATCAAAAAAATGATCAGCAGTTATGTAGGTGAGAATGCTGAATTTGAACGCCAATTATTAAGTGGTGAGTTGGTAGTTGATCTTGTTCCCCAAGGTACACTGGCTACGCGTATACAAATGGCGGGTATGGGTATTCCGGCTTTCTTTACCCCTGCAGGTGTAGGAACAGAAATTGCTGAAGGAAAAGAAATACGTGTATTCAATGACAAAACGTATTTGATGGAATATGCGTTACACGCCGATTTTGCTATTGTAAAAGCCTGGAAGGGTGATACGATGGGTAATTTGGTATTTAGAAAAACAACA
Organism: uncultured Flavihumibacter sp.; assembly: GCA_902168225.1. Lineage (GTDB taxonomy): Bacteria > Bacteroidota > Bacteroidia > Chitinophagales > Chitinophagaceae > Sediminibacterium. The sequence goes on from CABHOW010000148.1 coordinate 18,728, forward strand.
AGAAATTTTTCTACTTCCATGGCTAAAGCCGGTAATATTACCATTGCAGAAGTGGAGGAGTTATTGCAACCCGGTGAAATAGATCCTGATGAGGTACATGTATCGGGTGTGTATGTGCATCGTATTTTTAAAGGGGAGAATTATGAGAAGAGGATTGAGAGGAAGACAACGAGAATCGTCAATAGTCAATAGTCATTAGGAAAAATAAAGCTTATTTTAAACAAAAACAATTCAAAAAATTATCCTACTGACCACTGACCACTGACCACTGACCACTGACAATCATTAAAAATGATTTTATGCTTGATAAATTTGGAATTGCAAAACGAATTGCGCAAGAACTAAAAGATGGTATGTATGTGAATTTGGGTATCGGTATACCTACTTTAGTATCGAATTATATACCCCATGATATTACGGTTGTATTACAAAGTGAAAATGGCATATTAGGTATGGGGCCATATCCTGTTGAAGCCGCTATAGATGCCGATTTGATAAATGCTGGTAAAGAAACGGTAACGGTTATTCCGGGTGGTTCTTTCTTTGATAGCGCTGAAAGTTTTGGTATGATACGTGCAGGAAAAATTGATCTTACCGTTTTGGGTGCTATGGAAGTAAGTGAAAGGGGTGATATTGCAAATTGGAAGATCCCGGGTAAAATGGTAAAGGGTATGGGGGGTGCTATGGATTTAGTGGCCAGTGCCAAAAATATCATTGTTGCTATGATGCATACGAACCCAAAAGGGGAGAGCAAATTATTACCCGCCTGTACTTTACCGCTAACAGGGTTAGCCTGTGTAAAAAAAGTGGTTACGGAATTGGCAGTATTAGATATTGCAGATGGTAGCTTTATTTTGCAAGAACGCGCTCCCGGGGTTTCTGTGGAAGAAATTAAAATGAAAACAGCAGGTAAACTAATAATACCCGCCGATGTTCCCGAAATGAAATTATAAATTGCTAAACTTTTTATTTTTTATACTGTTTAATTTAAAAACTTTATTATGTCTATTCAAGTAGGATCCGTTGCCCCAGATTTTAATTTATTTGATACAGAAAAAACACAAGTAAGCTTGCATGCTCAAAAAGGTAAGCCTGTAGTTCTATTATTTTTCCCTCTTGCTTTTACCGGTGTGTGTACTGCTGAGCTTTGTAATGTAAGAGATAATATGGCAACGTATAATGCTACCAATGCACAGGTGTATGGTATATCTGTAGATTCATTATTTACACTCGATAAATTTAAGAAAGAGCAAAATTTGAATTTTCCTTTATTAAGTGATTTTAATAAGGAAGCCTCAACAGCTTTTGATGTGTTGTATGAAACCTTCCCCGCTTTTGGTATGCATGGTGTTAGTAAGCGCGCTGCCTTCGTAATTGATGCGGAAGGTATTGTGCAATATGCAGAAATATGTGCTACTCCGGGCGATCTGCCTAATTTCGAAGCTATACAAGCTACATTGGCTTCTTTGAAATAATATATTTTTATAAATCATTACCCCAACCCCAATCCCAATAATACTGTTGGGATTGGGGCTTTTTTATGCCATTTAGCCAGATTTTATCATTTTTTGATATCTTTATAGAAGAATCTATCCGATGAAAGGATTATACACAGTAATACTTATGGTAATTATGCTAGGCTGGGGAACATCAAGTTCTTCTGCCGAAGGTGGTTATGTGTATATAACGGATAGTAAATCTTTGGTTCAAAAATTCTACCCTAACCCGGCAACCCAATTCATCAACTTCGAATTCGATAAACAAGTAGATAAATCCTACACCATCGAAATTTATAGTTTTATCGGTAGAAAAATGAGCGCTCAAAAAGTGAATAGCTCTCTTATTACGATATACTTTGATGACAATTATTATCGCGGGTTATATGTATATCAACTGCATGATGCCAGTGGCAGAATTGTAGAGTCGGGTAAGTTTCAGGTGGTGAGATAGACGATAGACCGGAGACGGTAGACCGTAGATGAGCTTGATTTTCTGAACTTATAAAAAGGTACTATCATCAATGTTTTATTTACTTATCTCTTTCATTTATTATTCCTTCCTACAATATTGTTGTTCATATTGCTCCGTTACTTATATAAAAATGGCGATCCTATTTCGGTGTTAAATAAAATAGGGTTAGGGCTATTTTTTCTATTAGTTGCCTTCGGTGCTATTTTCTGTGCATTTTGGACTTTTGCCATTGGTATGGGTAATGCCGGAAATACCTGTGTTACGGCAGCATTAGGTATCATACCCATTGGGATCATTATTAACATAATAGCAATTCCATCTATTCTTATATTAGTTAAACCCAAATCTCAACGATCCGAAACTTCTACGATCAGGAACTTTAAATAATTGGTATTCTCCATACCCCAAATAATCGGATGATCGGAGGCTTGTGCCTGGAAAGTAACCTGCCTGATTCTTTTACGTGCATCTTTTGCTGCCATTTCAATGGTTTGTAAAAACAAATCGGGTTGTACTAAATTGGTACAGCTCGATGTTACCAGAAATCCGCCATTACGTACCAGTTTCATACCTCTCAAATTAATTTCTTTATAGCCTGTAATAGCTTTCTGAATATTTTCTCTACTCTTGGTAAATGCAGGCGGATCAAGCATTACCACATCATATTTTTTTTCTTCTTTACCCCATTCTTTCAATACATCAAAAGCATTCATAGCTTCGAACCTGCAAATATGATCAAGCTTATTCAATGTAGCGTTTCTGTTTGCTTGCGCTACTGCCTGTTCCGAAATATCTATTCCCAGAACAGTTTTTGCACCATAATGCGCAGCATGAATTTCAAAAGTACCGGTATACGTAAAAGCGCCTAACACTTCGGCTCCTTTTACAATATGCTGAATGGCTCTTCTATTATCTTGCTGATCTAAAAAATATCCCGTTTTTTGTCCGTTCGCAATATCTACATGAAACCGTAATCCATTTTCATGAATAATAATATTGGTATCGAAAGGTTCAGATAAAAAGCCTTTCAGTTGTTCTAATCCTTCTAAACTCCTAACAGGTACATCATTGCGTTCATAAATACCTTTTGGTTTAAAAATTTCTTCCAATACATTTACGATAGCAGGCTTCCATTTATCGATGCCCAACGCCAAAGTTTGCAATACAAAATGATCATTGAACTTATCTATGATAAGTGCGGGCATCTGATCGGCTTCACCAAAAATCAGTCTGCAGTTTTCGGTATATCCTGTTTTTTGTCGATATGCCCAGGCATCTGCAATTCTTTTTCTAAAAAAGCTATCATCTATATTTTCCCGCTTGCGGGTGAGTAATCGAACTAAAATCTGGGATTTGGGGTTGATATAACCGATACCTGCCAATTTACCGTCGGCATAATGTACCTCTACCAGATCTCCTGCAGCGGGCGTACCTGCCACCCGATCCACCTCATTGGCAAATATCCAGGGATGCCCATTGGCAATGCGGGGAGCTATTCTTTTCTTTAAATACACAGTTATCATATTACAAATATAGGTTGGGCGAATCTGCCAATTTTTCCCTTTTCTTTGCGTGGCAAAATATTTGCCCTTATTGGAAATCAATAAAATAACAATATGGAAGAGCGCGAAATAGCCCAGGAACAAGAAACGGTAGAAAAAAATGCGGCATTTGATGTGAATGCTGACGAAAATGCAGCCGGTACCTCACATTTGAACGAGCCGGTAGCTGAGGAGTCGGCTATGGAAAAATTACAAGCCGAGTTACAGGAACAGAAGGATAAATACCTCCGTTTGATGGCTGAATTTGATAATTTCCGCAGAAGAACGGCTAAAGAACGTTTGGAATTGATTCAAACTGCAGGTAAAGATGTGATCGTTTCTTTATTGGACGTATTAGACGATTGTGACCGTGCAGAAAAACAGTTGAATACTACCGATGATATAGCGATGCAGAAAGAGGGTATTCAGTTGGTATTTAATAAACTGAGAAGTTCTTTACAACAAAAGGGTGTTAAAATAATGGAGAGTATCAATCAGGATTTTGATGTAGAAAAGCATGAGGCTATCACTGAAATTCCTGCCCCAACAGAAGATCAAAAAGGAAAAGTATTGGATGAAGTGATGAAAGGTTATTATCTCAACGATAAAATTATCCGCTTTGCTAAAGTGGTAGTGGGTAAATAAAATATTATGTCTACTAAAAGAGATTTTTACGAAATACTGGGTGTAAGCAAATCGGCTTCGGCAGATGAAATTAAAAAGGCATACCGTAAAACCGCTATGCAATATCACCCCGACAGAAACCCGGGAGATAAAGCAGCGGAAGAAAAATTTAAAGAAGCCGCTGAGGCCTACGAAGTATTAAGCGATGCCGATAAAAAAGCAAAATATGATCGCTATGGTCATGCTGCTTTTGGTCCGGGTACAGGTGGTGGCGGCAGCTATGGTGGTGGTATGGATATGAATGATATCTTCAGTCAGTTTGGAGATATTTTCGGTGATGATATGTTTGGTAGTTTCTTTGGGGGCGGTGGAAGAAGAGGCGGTGGTACTTCTCGGGCACGCGGACAAAGAGGAAGTAATTTGCGTATCAAACTCAAATTAAATTTTGAGGAAATTGCAAAAGGTGTTACCAAAAATGTGAAAGTGAAAAAGCATGTTGCTTGTACCACTTGTGCAGGTAGCGGAGCAAAAGATAAAAACAGTGTGCAAACCTGTAGCACTTGTAACGGAAGCGGACAAGTACGCAAAGTAACCAGTACTTTTTTAGGGCAAATGCAAACGGTTACTACTTGTCCGGCTTGTAGCGGCGAAGGCACAACAGTAACTGCTAAATGTGGTACTTGTAAAGGGGAGGGAAGAGTGTATGGGGAAGAAACGATAAGTATAGATATTCCGGCCGGTGTACAAGAAGGCATGCAATTGAGTATGGGAGGCAAAGGTAATGCCGGTGAAAGAGGTGGTGCTCCGGGTGATTTAATAATTCAAATTGAAGAAGAGGCGCATGAATTTTTACATAGAGATGGTTTGAATGTTGCGTATGACTTACATATATCTTTCCCCGATGCTGTATTTGGTACACAGGTAGAAGTGCCTACGATAGATGGCAGAGCGAAAATTAAAATTCCTGCCGGAACACAGGGGGGTAAGATATTTAGATTGAAAGGTAAAGGGTTTCCTGAAGTACAAGGATATGGTAGAGGCGATCAATTGATCAATGTAAATATTTGGACCCCTCAAAATATAAGTTCTGAGGAGAAGGCTGTATTGGAGAAATTAAGTACCAGTAATAATTTTAAACCTAATCCTGTAAAAGGCGAGAAGAGTTTTTTTGATAGGGTAAAAGAAGCATTTAGTTAGTTCTCTTTTTCTTAGAAGATCGGTAAACACGTGGTGCTTTTTGCAATACGGATATAAAATCCTTTTGTGGTATATTTTGCATATCTGCTGCACTCATAGCCAATTGTGTGATTTCTTCTAAGCTATAGTTTTTATAGAATTTTGATTCCTTCAAAAAACCACCAAAGGCAGCAATAGCGGCAGAGAAGCGATAGATGGAATCGATTGTTTCAATTGTTTCGGGCTGATAAAAAGCAGAAAAACTCTGTTGCCAAGGTATAGAATCGGTATTATTTTTTTTATACTGTAATTGTATAAAGGCAGCAGGGAAACTGGTAATGCTTGTATCGGCTTTCACCGGTACGATTTCAAAAATAGCCATGGAAGCATGTGCACTTCCCAGCTCACCACCTTCGATAAAATTACTGGTATCGGCCATTACTGTTTTTTGATTTTCATAACCAATAAGCCGATATGCTTTGATCATCTGCGGATTAAAACGAACAGAAAGGGTAGCCTCATTAGCTACAGCAAATAAGGTTTGTGTAAATTCTTTAACCAATACTTTCTCTGCCTCTTGTATTTGATCGATATAGGAGAAATTACCATTTCCTTTTTTAGCTAAAGCTTCTAATTTACTATCCTTATAATTTCCCATACCAACGCCTAGGCAGGTGAGGTAAATACCTAATTCGCGATAGGTGCTGATGAGTTGTTCTAATTCTTTATCATCCGATTGGCCAACATTAAAATCGCCATCGGTAGCCAGTATAACGCGGTTATTACCATGGGGTACTTTATACCTTTTAGCTAAATTATAAGCCACACGGATAGCATTTTCTCCGGGGGTTTCTCCTCCGGCTCCTAAGGAATCAATGATATCTTTTATTTTCTTTTTTTCATTACCTCCGGTGGGTGGGAGCGCAATCGCTACATTTCCTCCATAGGTTACAATACTAAGTGTATCTTTCTCTCTCAGGTTATCTACCAGTAATTTAAAAGCAGTTTGTAAAAGAGGCAATCGGTTTGGTTGATCCATGGAGCCGGAAACATCTATCAGGAATACTAAATTAGAAGCAGGCAAACTATCAACATTTAATTTTGGTGCTATTAAATTGATATAGAGAAGTTTGTTACTATTATTCCATGGGCAGCTACTCATTTTGGTTCGTACGGTGAAATTTTCTATAAAACCGGTATCCTGCGATAATTTTAGATTGAAATAGTTTAACATCTCTTCTATCCGTACCGCATCTTTTGGTACAAGCATTTCATTATTGATGAATCTACGGATATTGCTATAAGCGGCTTTACCGGCTGTTAAAGAAAAATTTGTTGTGGCAGATGTTTTGGTTTCTATAAAACTATTTTCAACAGTATTCGTATAACTCTCGCCCAATAAAGACACTGCATTGTTTACTTCGGCTTTATTATTATGTATCGTTGTTGAAAGTTTGGTACCATTCAATTGTGCAGTTGCGGGTAACATATCAATATAAATAGTTTGATAGTTATTGGCATTGATAAATTTTGTGGTGGTGATATAGCCATCATATGATATCGTAATACTATCGTTCGGCTGTTGGATAGGAATACTAAAACTTCCCCCGTTACCGGAAAAAAATACAGCATTAGGTAAAGAGCGAACAAATATTTTTACGCCTTGTAGATATTTGCCCTGCTTATTGCTAATATCTCCCTTGAGTATAAACTGGCCATAGCTTTTGGAAAAGCCAAATAGGAAGAGGCATATGCAAAGGGTGCTACGCAATAATTATTCAGTTGGTTTGAGCTGATAAATTTCTTTTAGGTTTCGGCCATATCCATCATAGTCTAATCCGTAACCCAGTACAAAACGATTGGGGATGGTGAAGCAACAATAATCGATGGGCACATCAAATTTTTTGGCTTCCGGCTTATGTAATAATACGGCTACTTTCAAAGAAGCCGGTTGTTGGTTGTGTACCTGTGGCAAAAATTCGTGTAATGTTTTTCCTGTATCAATAATATCTTCTAAAATTATGATATGCCTGTTAGTAATATCAGTATCTAAACCAATGGCGGTTATTACATGTCCGGTACTCTTGGTACCTTTATAGGAGGCTAATTTAATAAAGCATATTTCAGCTTCTATGGTCAGTTGTTTAAAAAGATCGGCAGCAAACATAAAAGAGCCATTCAAAATGGCAATGAATAGGGGCTTCTTACCCGAATAGAAACTGTCTAATTCCGCAGCGAGTTGTTTTATTTTTTCCAGAATTTCCGATTCGGTCAAATAGGGCTCAAAGGTTTTATCGAAAAGGGTAATTTCTTTTTGCTGCATGTTAGGGTTTCAGTTTTAATTTGGTACCAACAGAAGGTTGTGTATCTTTTGTGAGGTTGTTGTAGAGTAATAAACTTTCCATGCGAATAGCATTGGCTTGTGCAATGCTAAAAAGTGTTTCCCCGGCTTTTACTTCATGAAAATCAGTGATGCCTTTTTTTTGTTTTTTCTCCAGATAAACAAGTTGATCTTTTTCGAGTATATCTACCTCGTCCATATCATTAAAATTCAATAATCGACTATAGGCGATTTCATATTTATTGGCTAAGGCCAGTAAGGAAGTACCTGCAGGTACAAATACTACTCTAGTAGCATTAATTTCAAATGGAGTGGAAACAACAGGTGTATTTGTTTTTTTATTCGGGGCGGGAGTAGTTGAAGATGATTCTTCTTCTTCTTCTTTTTCTATAGGTGTGGAAGAAGCTGTTGTAGTTACTACTGGCGTTACCCTTGTTTCAGGAGCTTGTATTTTTGGGTTGCTGATTCGGGCTAGAGCATCTGTGGTATACTGTTGTAATTGATAATCATTGATCAGTTTGATCAATTTTGCAGGATAGGTAGGAGCTGTAGCATAACCTGCTTTTTTTAAACCGTTAGCCCATCCTTCGTAATCGGTAGGGTTTAGTTTGAAGAGAAATGCATAATGTGCCCGTGTTCTCAAAAAATCGGAATGATCTTTAAAAGAGTTTTCCGGCGAATCATATACCCTAAAACATTCCCCTTTTTCGTCATCATCGTGATAGGTTCTGGGGCCGGTCCACTCGGGTTTACATTTAATACCAAAATGATTATTCGATCTTTTTACTAAATCACTTTCTCCTGATTGTGATTCCAGGATCCCTTGGGCGAGTGTAATGGAAGCTGGTACGCCCGAGCGTATCATTTCTTGGATAGCAATTTCTTTATAGCGGGCTATATAAGCTTCTACTTTTTCTTTTTGTGCATTGGCAGTAAGCGAAAAAACCAATAATAGTATACAACCAAATCGTATCATTCTTTTTTCTTTTTTATCATAGAAATACCATCACGCAGCGTAATCATTACTTGCTCTGTTCTGGGATCATTTTTTACATGTTCATTAAAAGCATGGATAGCTTTTGCATTTTTACCTTGAATAGGATCGGTTAGTACCTGGCCATGAAACAAAACATTATCGGCCAGTATGATACCATTATCGGATAGTTTGGGAACAATTTTTTCGTAGTAAGCGATATAGCCCGTCTTATCGGCATCAATAAATACAAGATCCCAACTATATTCAAGGGTGTCAATGATCTCGAGTGCATTTCCGCGATGCAAAGTTATTTGCTTATTTCGATTCGATTGGTGAAAATTTTTAGCAGCAGTATCTGCATCTTCCTCTCTTATTTCAATCGTATGTAATTCACCGTGGGGTGCTAAACCTTCTGCCAAACAAATGCCGCTATAGCCTGTAAAACTGCCAATTTCAAGGATATACTTGGGTTGTAGGATCTGGCTTATCAGTCGTAGGAATTGCCCCTGTATTTTACCGCTGAGCATATGGGATTGTGCATGCGATGCCAGGGTTTCTTTGTGAATGGTTGCTAAAAGGGGCGACTCATCTGTAGTAAAATGGGCTGCATAGTTTTCGGCGCGGGCATCAATGATTTCCATACATATTTATTTGGCAGTTTTTGAAATAAACAGCAATCCGATAAATGTAATGGCGCCATTTATGATCAATAATTCTAGTCCCACTTCAAATGAGCCTAATAATTGTTTTTGAAATTTATCAAGTATAAAACAGATAAGTGGCGCTGCAACACATATATAGGGTACTAGTTTATCATTTACTTTTCGATTGGTTAAAATACCAAATGTAAATAGGCCTAAAAGCGGACCGTAAGTGTAGGCAGCGATCTTTAATAATAACCCGATCATACTGGGGTCGTTCACCCATTTAAAGATCATGACGAATAATAAAAAGATGCATGCAAAGCTGAGATGCACCCGTTGGCGAATTTTCTTTTGCTGTGCATCCGATAATCCCGGTCGGCGTTGAATCCCAAGAATATCGATACAAAAAGTTGCTGTTAGGGCGGTGATAGCACCATCGGCGCTTGGAAATAGGGCAGATATAAGTGCGATGATAAATATTACGGCTACAAATGGAGGCATATGTTCTAATGCAATCGTAGGAAATATTTTATCTCCGGTTGCTGTTACGCCTAATTTTTCAGCATATAAATAAAGCAGACCACCAAGGAATAAAAATATCAATATAACCGTCATCAATACCATTGCCATGGAGAGTACATTTTTTTGGGAGTCTTTCAGGTTTTTAACGGATATATTTTTTTGCATCATTTCCTGATCCATACCCGTCATTGTAACCGTAATAAAAGCACCTGCCAAGATTTGTTTTACAAAAAATAATTTGCTGTTCGGATCGGTAACAAAGATGGTAGCATATCCTTTTTCATGCATGGCCTGCAGGCTGCCTGCAAAGCTGAGATCCATTTTATGTAAGATATATACTACACAAATAACCAATCCGAGAAGCATACACGTTGTTTGTAAGGTATCGGTATATACAATTGTTTTTACACCTCCTTCATACGTGTATAGTAATATCATCGCAAGAATAATAAGCGTAGTTGCCCAAAAGGGAATTCCAAAACTATTTAATATCGCTTCTTGTAAGATATTTACTACGAGGTATAAGCGAGCAGTGGCACCTAATACACGCGAAAGAATGAAAAAAGAAGATCCTGTTTTATAAGCATTAAAGCCAAGCCGGGAACTTAAATAATGATAGATCGAAGTTAGGTTCAGTTTGTAATAAAGTGGTAGTAATACAAAAGCAATCATGGCATAGCCGATCAAATAACCGATCGTGATTTGGAAATAGGCAAAGGACTCTTTAGCTACAGCTCCCGGCACACTTACAAATGTTACACCACTCAGCGAAGTGCCCACCATACCAAATGCAACCAGCATCCAGTTACTGTTTTTATTTCCTATAAAAAAAGAGTGGTTATCACTTCCTTTGCCGGTATACCAGGCTACTGTGAGTAAGATGATAAAATAGGCAACTACAAAGGAAAACAACATGACAGGCGACATATGCTTGATTAAATCGTTAATTAATGGAAATCGTAAAGTAGTAAAAATATTTCAGGTATTTTGCGTATTGAATCAGAAATATGAATACAAAAAGTATAGCAGTTTTTTGTGGCTCAAAAAAAGGAGTTAATCCACTCTTCGAACAGGAAACAAAGATATTAGGAAACCTAATGGCATCTCTTGGTATCAGATTGGTGTATGGGGGTGGGCGTGTTGGGTTGATGGGTGTGATAGCCGATGCGGTAATGGAAAGTGGGGGTAAGGTTATTGGTATTATTCCTGAAGTATTAGTAGGTTGGGAGGCGCAGCATAAAGGCATCAGTGATTTGCGTGTAGTGCCCGATATGCATATTCGGAAAAGAATGATGTATGAATTATGTGATGCGGCTATTATACTACCGGGTGGCAATGGTACAATGGATGAGTTATTTGAAATGCTAACCTGGAATACTTTAAAAATTCATGATAAAAAAATTGTGCTCTTGAATTGCGATGGATATTATTCGCATTTAATAGCGCATATAGAAGCCATGCAGGCCAATGGATTTTTACATGAAGATTGGAAGAGCCGATTAATTGTTTGTAATACAGCCCAAGAAGCTATTAACGCTTTGGTTTAAGATAAAAACCAAATCCGGCTCTGAAAATCGGTTGCGGATTTCCATAAAAATCTACATAAGGCGAATTTTTATTTTGAGAGATATCGAGCATGATACTGAAATAAGATATCCTACTACCGACCTGGCGAGAACCATATCCTATGCCTGCTAATAAACTTGGTGCTTGTAATTTATAAATAAAACTTTCATTGGTGGAGGGAATGAATTGCGAGGAATGGATAAAATTATATTCAGGCATCAGCTGCACGAATAAAAAATTTACCGGCCAGGCTCTTAAAAAAGCACCACCCCCGTAATTGAAGTTGCGTTCTCTAACGCCGGTAAGATTTGCGTTTTGAGAAAAATAGTTAAGGTTTACGGATACCCCAGCATCTAGCCAGCTATTGAGGCTGTATCCAATTTCCGGATTTGCGCCGATATTAAATGAGATATTCGATAATCCAAGTATGAGCCCGCTCCCCAGAAACATTCGATTTCTATCAAAACCTTTTGGGGTATTATTTTCAGCTTCTTGTGCAGTAGCAAAAAAAGTAGATACCAAACAAATAGCTAGTAATATCTTCTTCATACTCATTCTTTCTGCAAACCTAGTTAATCCTTTAGATCAAAAATTTTTCCGGCATTTAAAATATTGTTAGGATCAAATGCTTTTTTTATTTCGCGCATCAGGTGAAGGTTTGCCTCTTTGAAAACTGTTTTCATATAAGGTTTTTGAATAAGGCCTATACCATGCTCTCCACTGATG
>CABHOW010000149.1 GCA_902168225.1 uncultured Flavihumibacter sp.
AATAGCATTGCTGCATACAATCCCGCACTTTAGACTCGTCGGTAAGAATACTCTTTATGAAACCAAAAAGTTTGTCTTTAGTTGCATAGAATATTTTTTTAAATAAGGCGATTTGCTGATCGGATTGTTGCACTTTTTGTTATTAAGATATAATTAGTCAATAAAAAAGATTCTTTTAATAAAACAGACTAGCAGTTTAGCTTATTTGCAAAAGTAGAGAGTGGTATATTACCAAATTATTAATTCAAAATACTGTATACTGGTTTTTTGTGCCCGTCTTCGTGATTATCGTATTCATCACATTAAGTGGCATCCATGACAGAGGAATTATTTTATAAATACACTAATAACCAATGCACCACAGAAGAAAAAAATATTACAGAAGAATGGCTTGAGACATGCACCGATGAAGAGCTTGCCGTTCTGCTTAAAGGTAAATGGGAAGCTTCATATGATGAAATGCCTCATACTATATGCACTGATATATGGGATTTTATATATCAAAAAATTAAACCGGATAATATAGTTAAGATGACTATCCGGGAAAAAGATACATTTTATAACAAAAAAGCTTTATTGGCTGCCGCCTGTATAATCTTTTTACTTTTAACAGGCTATCCTGTATTTTTAATAAAGGATAAAGCTGTTCTACAAACCAATCAAAAAGCAAATCGATCTAAACCTATCTACACAGAATGGGTCACTGTTAAAAACAGTCGGAAGCATCCTCAAATTATTTTACTGAAAGATAATAGTAAGATTGAACTTTTCCCATATTCCACGATATGTTACGCAAGCGATTTCAATTACACAACAAGAAATATATATCTCTCGGGCAGGGCAATTTTCAGTGTAGCAAAAGATAAAACAAAGCCTTTCACAGTTTTTTGTGATGAAATTGCCACAACAGCAATAGGAACAAGGTTTCAGGTTAACGGAAATCTCTCGGCAGGAGTTATTTCAGTGAAACTATTTGAGGGTATCTTAAAGATACAATCTACTAGGCGAATTATTAAAGGTTGGGAAAACGGGAAATTATTGTATTCTGGTGAAGAAGTTCGTTTTGAAAATGAAAAGGCTATCACCAGACTGAATACCGAGCACGCAAAACAAAAAATAATTCACGAAAAAAATTCTGTTAATCAATCATTCGGCGATGAGATTATTTTTTCAAATACGCCACTCTCTGAGGTATTTGAAAAAATGGAAAAGCTTTATGGTATAAAGATTGTTTATGATAAAAAAGACGTTGCAGGTATGCTTTTTACAACAACAATCAATCGTAAAGACCTGCCTTCTTCCATACTAACTGCGATTGTTCAGATGAATTCATTACGCTTTCAAGCAACAGATAACGTATATATCATTACTCGTGTAAGGGATAATAAACAATAAATATCATAACTGGTCACAATTTCTTTAAACTCAAAATTATACACTTATGAATCGAATTATTTACCCAAAAAGACGGGTGCTCAAAAAAATAGCAGTTAGTATTGTATTGCTATTTGTTTTTATGGGGTCGATAAATTCACAAGTACCAGTTGCTACTGTTACCGGCACCGTAATCTCTGAAAATGGTAATATACTATTGGCTGGGGTTAATGTTGAGGCAAAACAATCAGGCACTTCAGAAATTTTGAAATCGGTTACAAATGAAAAAGGAATTTTCAGCTTCACACAAATTAAGCAGGATAAATTCTATGATTTCACTTTTTCATATGTGGGATATGCCAATACTTTTTTAAAGCAATTTAAAATAGTAAGTGGACAGAATAATTCCATTCTCATTAAAATGAAGACGTCCGAAAATCATTTAAACGAGGTAATAGTGACGGCACTTGGTATTAAACGAGAAGAAAAATCATTGGGCTATGCAGCACAAAGCGTTACAGAAAATGATGTGAAGGATGCAAAAACCAATAACTGGGTAAACTCACTTTCCGGAAAAGTGGCAGGATTAAATATTCAGGGAACAGGATCCGGCCCTATGGGATCATCCAGAATTACCTTACGAGGTGAGAATTCATTGAACCTCGATAATAACCAGGCATTGATCGTAATTGATGGAGTACCTGTTAGCAGCAAGATTACGGGAACGGGATACAAAGCACATCTGGCACAAGATAGCCCGGTTGATTTTGGCTCAGATCTTTCCGATATAAATCCGGATGATATTGCTAATGTTACCGTTTTAAAAGGTCCGGGCGCAACTGCATTATATGGTAGCCGTGCAGCGGGTGGTGCCTTGATCATTACTACCAAAACCGGTGCAAGGAAAGACAAAGGGCTTGGTATCACGATAAATTCTAATTTCAGTATTGATCAAGTTAACCGTTGGCCGGATTATCAATATGATTATGGCGAGGGCAGAACCATGGCTTATTACTCTTACGGTGATAGCCCCGATGGAATTAATACTAGTACGGGTGTCGCCGCCGGAAGGGCTTGGGGGCCAAAATTCAACGGACAAAGTTATTTTCAATATGATCCCACAACACCTGATAATAAGGCAACAGCTAGAACTCCATGGGTGGCAGACAGAAATTATATAAAAGATTTTTTTCGGACAGGTGCTACTATAACCAATAGTGTTTCTATAGAAGGGGGCAATGATAGAGGTTCTGTAAGGTTATCTGTTTCTCAATTAAAAAATACATGGATCATTCCGAATACGGGTTATGAAAGAACATCTGCATCCATATCTGTTATGCAAAAAGTTTCTGATAAACTTAAAATCAGCGGTAAAGTAACCTATACTAATAAAAAGAGCGATAACCTGCCTTCAGCGGGATATAATAATCAAACACTCATGTATTTTTTGGCAATCGGTACAGCTCCTAATATAAAATCCGATTGGTTTAAACCTTATTGGCTTCCGGGTTTAACGGGTGTACAACAAAAAAATCCATTTAATCCTGGGCCGGATAATCCTTATTTGGATATCTACGAAAACATTAACAAATTAAATAAACACGGTATCATCGGAAACCTTTCTGTAAACTATGAATTTTCTAAAAAATTAGAACTGATGGTAAGAAGTGGAGTTGATATGTCTTTTGAATTTCGTTCACAACAACGCCCTTATAGTATGACTAAGTTTCCAAAAGGGAGTTATCGGGAACAGAATGTGTTTAGTTATGAAATAAATACAGATGCATTGCTCACCTATAAAGACCGGTTGAATACAAAAATTAAATATTCATTTTCTGCAGGAGCCAATGCCATGCATCAAACTTATAATTTTTCAGGAATGTATGCAGACCAGCTGGCACAGCCCGGTATTTATCAGATCTCAAATAGCCTGAATCAGGCAGTTGCCGATCCATTGAGATCAGAGAAAGCAATTAACAGTTTATATGGATCAACACAATGGTCGTATTTGGAAAAGGCCTTTCTGGATGTAACCGGGAGAAACGACTGGAGCAGTACATTACCTTATGGTAATAATTCCTTTTTTTATCCATCGGTAAGCACTAGTTTTTTATTGAGTGATATGTTTCATTTACCAACCCAGATATCCTTTGCAAAAATGAGGCTTTCATGGGCACAGGTAGGTAATGATACGCGTCCGTATCAAACATCCAAATATTACGATCCTATTTACGGAAACAACTTTACTAATTCACAAACCCTATATAACCCTTCTTTAAAACCGGAAATTACATCCAGTTATGAATTAGGATTTGATCTGCGTTTATTCAAAAGCCGTTTGTTGTTCGATCTGGCTGTTTATCAAAACAAAAGTAAAAACCAGATCATCGCAATTCCCTTGGATCCAACATCAGGTTATTCAAATGCACTGATTAATGCAGGATTGATTGAAAGTAAAGGTATTGAATTACAGATAAAAGGCATACCCATCCTTACTCGTAAGTTTAAATGGAGTTCAACTTTAAACTGGAGCAGAAACCGGAGTTATGTAAAAGAACTGGCGAATGGTGTAACCAGTCAGGTAATTTATAGTCACGATGGAAATGTAACCATCGAAGCAAGAGTAGGCGGAAGAATGGGTGATTTATATGGCAGAGGATTTCAACGTTCTCCGGATGGACAGATCATTTATAATTCAACAGGATTACCTGCTACACTTGATGTAAATACGAAAGTATGGGGTAATGCTTTTGCAGATTGGAAAGCAGGTTGGAACAATGAATTCCATTTTGAGAAATTCAGGGTAAGTATTTTGTTTGATTATCAGAAAGGAGGTAGTATGTTCTCGCAAACTAATCATAAATATGCGACACTTGGTAAATTAACCAGTACACTGCCGGGAAGAGATAATGGTATTGTAGGCGATGGGGTTGTACTAGGCATAGACGGAAAATTCAAACCCAATACAGTGAATGTATCAGCAAGTTCCTTTTACGAAAACGTATATGCGATCAATAATGCCGAGATGAATGTTTTTGATGCAAGCTATTTGAAACTACGTGAAGCAAGATTTGAATTCAATCTCCCGGAAAAATTGTTAAACAAAGTGGGTATAAAACAAACAAGTCTTGCAGTTTACGGGAGGGATCTTTTTAATATCACAAGTTTCCCCGGATTTGATCCTGAGGGAGGCAACCTTAACAGCGGTACACTAACGCCAGGTGTGGAACTGATGCAGTTCCCTTCAACTAGAACCATGGGCATTAACCTGACGCTCAAATTTTAATAAACTCTATAGTATAGCTATGAAAAAATATTATAACAAATTAACCGCGTTCATTATAACACTCGTAATGTTTACTTCCTGTACAAAAAATTTTGATAACTTAAATACAGATCCAAACCGACCCGTGAATGTTAATCCGGGTGTTGTGATTGGCCAGTTACAATATAAAATGGTAAACAACAGTATCAGTGCCGCACGGAATTTTACACACGAATTAATGCAGGTAGATGCGCCTAGAAGTAGTTCAAGCGGCGGTATTCACCGATATTACATTAATGCAGGTGCGGGAATCTGGACAAGCTTCTACGGAAATATGGCAGATATTGATGACATCATTAGCATATCAGATAAACTTGGTGAGAAAAATTATAAAGCTATTGCTTTGATTTATAAATGTTGGGCATATTCTATCATTACTGATTTATATGGAGATATTCCTTACTCAGAAGCTAATCAGGCATCTTCTGGAAACTTTCAGCCTAAATTTGATTCTCAAAAAAGTATTTACACCCAAATTCTAAAAGATCTGATTACAGCCAATGATTTGTTTGATGATACAAAGGTACTCACTTATGGAGGCGATAATATATATCCATCTAATACATTAACCGGTGGAAAAAATATTGGTATACAGCGTTGGAAAAAATTTTGTAATACTTTACGCCTTCGACTTTTATTGCGCTTATTAAAACGAAGCAGCGAACTGGATGTGGTAGCACAAATCAACTCTATTCTTGCAGATCCTGTAAAATATCCGGTCTTTACTTCAACTGCTGATGATGGAATTTTTCGATATCCGAATATTACCCCGTATTTCAATCCATATTATACTGCTCGTCAACTAGATTGGAGAGATGGTACTTATTTTACTAAATTCTTTTTAAATAAAATGAATGCAGATAATGATCCCCGCAGAGCTATTTGGGCAATACCGGTAACAGTTGGTGGTGCGAGTGTGTATCAGGGAATTGAAAGTGGTTACCCAACTACTTTACAATATGTTGTAGGCGCCAATTCCAGTTATACAGATGCATTAAAAACCTCATCAAACCTGGGTATCATGATAACTTATGCTGAGGAAGAATTTATCAAGGCAGAACTTGCATTAAAAGGTTATAATACAGGTAAGACTCCTAAAATTCATTATGAGAATGCGATTACAGCATCCATGGCGCAATGGGGCGCAATTATGCCTGCCAATTACCTCAACCAGCCAGGAGTAGCTTATAATGCCGCAGGTACTGTTGATGCCCAATTAGAGCAGATTATTGTACAAAAATATTACGCTTATTTTTTTGTTGACTATCAGGCATGGTTTGAAAAAAGAAGAACAGGTTACCCTGTGTTACCACGTGGTTCAGGTATTCCGGTTGAAAATCAGTTCCCATACAGAGTTCCATACCCAACCTATCTTCAATCATTAAATTCAGCTAATTATGCTGCTGCAGTCAATGCTATTGGCGGCACTGATGATAGTAATACAAAAGTTTGGTGGGATAAATAATTCACATAAAATAAAAACCATGTTATCAATAACAAATAAATTTCTACTTAGTTTTTCAGTTTTTATGATAGCGAATATGAGTATTGCTCAAACAAATAAAAAGCAGGAAAATATACATACGCTGATTGTTTTTTTTGATGGATTACGCCCCGATTATATAAGTCCGGAATCTATGCCTAATGTATATGCATTCAGCAAGAGAGGTTGTTATGGTAAGCAACACCACAGTGTATTTCCAACCGTAACAAGGGTTAATTCATCTTCTTACTCTTCAGGAAGTTACCCCGCTACTAATGGGATCCTGGGCAATACAGTTTATTTTCCGCAGGTAGATAAAACTAAAGGACTTAACACAGGCGAAGCATCCGAAATGGAAAAGGTTTCAGCAGCTTCGGGTGGCCATTTGCTAACAACCATTTCATTGGGTGAAATTTTACAAAAAAACGGCGCAAAAATGATGGTGTTCAGTTCGGGCTCATCCGGACAGGCCTTATTTCAAAACCATACCATTAGTGGTGGCGCGATCATTAATACAAGTATGATTCTTCCAGAGAGTGAAAAGTCAAAAGTGATCGCAGATATCGGAGCAGTTCCGATTCATGCAAAACCTAACAGTGCGCAACATAAATGGATCACGGATGCATTAATCAAATATGGCTTAAAGATAGATGGACCGTTAGTAAGTGCTATCTGGTTTTCAGATCCCGATGGTACGGCTCATAGTGATGGTATTGGTGCAACTACCAGCATGGCATCTATTAAATCAGTAGATGAACAGTTTGGAAGAATCATTGCCGACCTTGAATCAAAGCACCTTACCAACAATTTCAATATTATCATTTCTACAGATCATGGTTTTGTAACCCATATCGGGAAAAATGGTATTGCTGATTTTTTGATCAATGAAGGATTAAAAATGTCGAAAGAAAGTGAAGATGTAGTTATTGCAGAAGGTGCCATCTACGTTAAAGACCATAACCCTGTAATCATTCAAAAAATCGTAACCGCCTTACAATCTCAGGATTGGATCGGCGGTATTTTTACTAAAGCTGCAAAACCTGGCGATTTAAAAGGCTCAATAGATGGTACTGTTTCATTTGATGCTATTCACTGGAATCATCCTGATCGTTCAGGAGATATATTGGTTGATTATAATTGGAACGATGATTCCAACAGCCTTGGCTATAAAGGAAGCAGTTTTAGCCGCGGTGTTGCCGGCCATGGTAGTTTTAGTCCGTACGAAGTACATATATCTTTATTGGCAGCCGGTCCTAGTTTTAAAAAATCGTTTTCTAGCGAATTGCCCACATCCAATGTAGATATTGCACCTACCGTTTTGCAGATCCATCATCTTGAAATCCCCAAAACAATGGATGGGAGAGTGTTGAATGAATTGCTTAATCAAAAAACAAATCTTCCAGTATTAAAGCCTACAAAAGAAAACATTCTCAGCAAAGCAAAATACAGTGGTGGCGTTTATACAATTATGGTTAAAAGAACCCTCCTTGGGAAATACAAATATGTAGATTATGCAAAAGTTACTAGAACAAAAGAATAGAGGATTAGATATCCTTTTCATATTGGGCTAACTCAAAACCCTTTTAAAAGCTTCGCTTTTAGGTTTGTATTTGTTCCTCAACGAGCGAATGTATTCGCTGTTTCGTACCAAATACAAACCCCCAACGAAAATCGTTGGGGGTTTTGTGACCGCGTTAGGATTCAAACCTAAAACCTTCTGATCCGTAGTCAGATGCTCTATTCAGTTGAGCTACGCAGCCATACCCTTACGGGGCTGCAAATATATATATTAAGCCCTTATCGTCCAAACGAATTAACAATAAAAGCTTTTAAAGGTACAATAGCCCTTTAGCTTAATAAGTGCTAGATGAAATAGACGCCGATCAAAGCGTTA
Source organism: uncultured Flavihumibacter sp. (assembly GCA_902168225.1). GTDB lineage: Bacteria > Bacteroidota > Bacteroidia > Chitinophagales > Chitinophagaceae > Sediminibacterium. Next base: position 8,077 of record CABHOW010000149.1, read on the forward strand.
TAATGCTATAGAAACAGGATAAAATACAATACCGCTGCTCCGAAAATTAACATCAATCCGCGAGATAAAATGGATGTACGTAGTTCCATAAGATTCAATTTGAAAGATAAAAATTCGACAGATTAAAAGTAAAAACTGGGCAAAAGATAGAAAATACCAACCTAGGGGTATTTTTACCTTTCATTAATACACTTTAGCATTCGGATCGATAGTCGCCTCTTCTTTTTCGTTATCGGTTTTTTTAGGATGAACAATCAATACCCTATTGGGTAAGTTCAGCAGCATAATGGGTGCTTCATTATTGTAACATCTATCACAAAGAATGATACCGATAGGGGTGTTTTTGCTGCCATAAACTTGATTGGCACTGTAAAAATTGTTATAAGCTTCCATGCCTTAGGATTTTAGTTAGATAATTGGGGCACGGAAAATTGATACAGTAAATGTAAAAGAGCCTGTTTTTCAAAAAAATACCAAATCAATGGTATTTTTATCGATTCATCATGCTATTTAATAATGCCAGCGTACAAAAGCTTCCATAGCGGCGTATTTGGTCATACCTAAAGCTGCATATAAATTGGCGGTATTAGCATTTCGATCTTCGGCTCTTTGCCAAAACTCTCTATTATCAGACCCTTGGAAGGGCACCATATCTTTCTGCGATTGATGGATGAAAATACCAAAACGCTTTTTCTTTACCTGATCAGGGCTCATAGGGATAGCCATTTCAATTTCTGAAATATCCCACTCTTGCCACGCTCCTTTGTATAGCCATACCCAGCAATCATTTACCCAGGCTTCACCGGAAGCTTTTAACCTCTTCATAGCTTCAAAAACAGCCTCTAAACAAACTTTATGTGTACCATGGGGATCTGCCAAATCACCGGCGCAGTAAATCTGTTGTGGCTTCAGCTTTTGTAGGAGTTCTACAGTGAGTATAATATCATCTTCACCCAATGGCTTTTTATCGATTGCACCGGTTTCATAAAAAGGCATATTCATAAAATGAGCCCTGTCATCTGTTAATCCTACATATCTACAGGTCGCTTTTGCTTCACAGCGACGAATCAACCCTTTGATGGCACGTATCTCGCTGGTATCCATCTGGTCTTTTTTCTTATCTGCTAAAAAAGCCCTGGCCTTTCGCATAAGTTCACTACTCTTGCTACTATCTATATCGAACATTTCCTCGAAGCCAACCGCAAAATCTAAAAATCGGGTAACAAATTCATCCGTAACCGCAATATTGCCACTGGTTTGGTACGCCACATGTACTTCATGCCCCTGATCATGTAAACGCATGAAAGTTCCCCCCATACTAATGATATCATCATCGGGGTGTGGAGAGAAAATGACACATCGTTTCGGGTGTGGTTCACTCCGTTCGGGGTGTGCCGGAATGATGGCATTGGGCTTACCACCCGGCCATCCCGTGATCGTATCGCGGAGCATATAAAATACCTGCAAATTAATTTCGTACGCATCTCCTTTTTCTACCAATAAATCCGACAAACCATTTTCTGTATAATCATGCTCTGTTAAACTTAATACGGATTTATTCAACTTCAAAGCCAGGTTAATAACTGCCCGCTTCACCATTTTATTCGTCCATATACATTCACCGGTTAACCAAGGCGATTTAATGCGGGTAAGTTCTGCAGAAGCTAATTCATCTATCACAAACAAACAATCAGGGTGTTGTTGCAAAATGCTTGCAGGTATCGTTTCTGTTACATGACCTTCTACCGATTTAGCAACAATACTGGCTTTATTACCCCATGCCATTAATACTATTTTCTTTGCCTTCAGAATCGTGCTGATACCCATGGTAACAGCTAAACGTGGCACTTTGCTAAGGCTCTGGAATTCATATGCGTTGGCAATACGTGTACTGTTTTCTAAATTAATTAAACGTGTTTTAGAAAGAAAACTCGACCCCGGTTCATTAAAGCCAATATGTCCGTTTTGCCCGATACCCAATACTTGTAAATCAATACCGCCTGCTTCTTCAATGGCTTTCTCATAAGAAGCACAATAACGCTTTATCTCTTCTTTTGGCACATTGCCGTTTGGCAGGTGAATATTGGTAGGTTCAATATCTACATGATCAAATAAATGCCTGTGCATAAAACTCCAATAGCTCTGATAAGCTTCTCGATCTATCGGATAGTATTCATCCAAATTAAATGTAATAACGTTTTTGAAACTTAACCCTTCTTCCCGATGCATCCTTACCAATTCGGCATACATGCCGATTGGCGTAGAACCGGTAGCCAAACCCAATACACATTTTTCCCAAGATGCCTGTTTAGTACGAATAAGTGCGGCCACTTGTTGGGCTGCATAAACAGCACCTTCTTTTGGATTAGCACATATTTTTACATCTATTTTTTCAAATGAATCTACCATGGTGAAGCAATTAAGACACTAAAATACACGGATTTTCGCTAAATCCTGCACTCAATATTATAAAAGCAGCATAAAAACGCAATTATTTAATAGGTTCTTCAAAATAAGCTTTGCTATAATTCCAGCCTAAAAAGGAATATCTTTTAAAAGCATATTGTAACCGAGGTTCAAATTGGCTCCAATTTCTTTGTTCTTTACTACTCCAGAGCACTTCACTTAAAGCACTCATACGGGGGAAAATCATATATTCAACTTTGTTGGGATTGGTTATGTATTCTGTCCACACATTCGCCTGGGCCCCTAACACATACTTGGCTTCTTCTGCATTCAATTGTTTAGGTAGCGGTTCATAACTATATACTTTTTGTACGGTAGTATAGCCCCCAATAGTTACTGAATCTTCTTTTTGTTTTTGTTTATGATCAAAATACATCCATTCACCCGGAGTCATAATTACCTGGTGTTTTTGCTTGGCAGCTTCTATGCCTCCTTTCTCACCACGCCAACTCATTACTAGCGCATTGGGTGCTAAACCTCCTTCTAAAATTTCATCCCAACCTATGATCTGTTTTCCTTTACTGTTAATGTATTTTTCAATTCTTGTTATGAAATAACTTTGTAATCCATGCTCATCTTTTAAATTTTTTTCCTTGATCAAGCGTTGACAAAAAGCGGATCTTTTCCAAGATTCTTTAGGGCATTCATCGCCACCAATATGAATATATTTTGAGGGGAAGAGGGAAAGCACTTCATCAAATACATTTTCAAGGAATTTGAATGTATTTTCAGTAGGTGCAAAAACATCTTCAAAAACACCCCAGGTTTGTTGCACTTGTTTACCCGTTGTAGGTCCAGTCCAAGCAGTCTTTTCAGGATGTTTAGTTGATTCCTCCGGAAAGCAGCTAAGCTCCGGATACGCTGCAATAGCTGCTGAAGCATGACCGGGCAATTCAATTTCTGGGATCACTTCCACATATCTTTCACCGGCATATTGTATAATATCTTTTATTTCCTTTTGGGTATAAAAACCACCGTAACGTGTACCTGTATTTCCGGTGCCGGGATATCTGCCAATAGTAGTACCATTTCTGTATGCACCAACCGTTGTAAGCTTGGGATATTTTTTAATTTCAATACGCCATCCCTGATCATCGGTTAAATGCCAATGAAAACGATTCATTTTATGCATGGCAATGAAATCGATATATTTTTTGATAAAACTAATAGGAAAGAAATGCCTGCTTACATCTAAATGCATTCCTCTGTAAGTGAAACGGGGGGCATCAAAAATTTTTACACAAGGGATCGAAAAGGAATTGGTATTGTTTTTTTCAATCGGTATTAACTGAATTAAACTTTGAATACCATAAAAAACACCTGCCTCATCTACTCCTTCAATTTTTATAGCTTTTGGCGTGATATCTAAGCTATACGCTTCTTTGCCTGTGGATAAGCTTTTATTGATGCTTAGTACAATCATTTGTTCAGGCGCGTGCAACTTTAATGCAGATTTGTCGGCAACCGTTTGTAAGGATAAGCCATACATCTTCTGCACATAGCTGTTAAGGAAAGAAGCAGACTTACCGGCTTCTGCATTTTTTATATAAATTTTTGTTTTTGCATTAATGATAAAACTCCCTGACCTATTTTCAATAGATTGTGGTTGTGGTATAATGCTGATTTGATTTTGAGCAATCGTTTCCATAGCATAAAAAAACAAACATAAAAGACATATTTTTTTCATATTGGCATACATTAGATTGTTAAAATAAAAAAGATTCCTCGAATGGAGGAATCTTTTTATTAAACTTGATATTTTATTTAGTTCACTTTGGTGAGTTTGATCAAATTTGTAGGTAAGTGTAAATCAACAGGTGTACTTCCTGTATTCACAACAACATCACCTGGTGATACAAATCCGCGTTCTTTTAAGATATCGATTTGATCTTGAACAATATCATCCAAGCTATTTTCTTCAGAATAATAAAATGCTCTTACACCCCAGCTCAAACTCAATTGGTTTACCAATGTTTTCTCTTTTGTGAAAATATAGAGGGGAGAAGAGGGGCGATAACTACTTAACATAAAAGCAGTATATCCGCTTTGCGTCATACCTACCAGTGCCTTTGCTCTTACATCTTCTGCAATTTTACAGGCATTATAACAAATAGCATCGCTATGGAAAGAAGGAGAATGTGGTTGCGGTTTTAAATCTTCGGAACGATCATATCGGTATTCTTTGGCCTCTACTTCAGCAATAATTTTCCGCATCGTTTCTACAACTAATGTAGGGTGTTGACCTGCCGCGGTTTCTCCACTCAACATCACCGCATCTGCTCCTTCTAAAACAGCATTCGCTACATCGGTAATTTCACTACGGTTTGGCTTTACACGCTCCATCATACTTTCCATCATTTGTGTAGCTACAATTACGGGTTTTGCACGATGGATACATTTTCTGATCAGTTCTTTTTGAATCAATGGTATCTGCTCAACAGGTAATTCAACACCTAAATCGCCACGCGCTACCATAATGGCATCACTTTCAATAATGATATCGCGGATATTGGTGAGTGCTTCCGGCTTTTCTATTTTAGCAATAATTTTCGTTTTACTTTTCTTCTCATCTAGTTTACTTCTCAAAATCACAATATCTTTTACACTTCTTACAAAACTTAAAGCCACCCAATCGCACTGTTGTTCGATGATAAATTCTAAATCTTTTAAATCCTTATCGGTAAGGGCAGGAAGAGAAATTTTCGTATCCGGCAAATTGATCCCTTTTTTGGAAGAAAGGATACCGCCCAATGTTACGATAACTTTTACGTCGCCGTTTTTCTCAATACCGGAAACCCTAACTTCAATCTTACCATCATCGATCAAAATAATATTTCCTAGTACAACATCTTCAGCTAAATTCGGATACGACACATAAATTTTTTCTTTTGTTCCAATACATTTCTCGTTAGTAAAAGTAAGCACATCACCTACTTTTAAATCGAGTGCATTGTTTTCTATTTCACCTACCCTCAATTTAGGACCCTGTAAATCGGCTAAAATAGAAATATTATAAGGCTCTGTTTTATTAATGTTCCTGATGTGTTCTATAATAGCTAGCTTGTCTTCATGACTACCATGTGAAAAATTGAGCCGGAATACATTGACACCTGCTTTTACTAAATCCAGTAATTTATCGTAGGTATCGCAAGCCGGACCAACAGTTGCTACAATTTTTGTACGATGTGAAATGTGTTTTACACCTGCTTCTTTATCCATGTTTTTGTGCAGGTACTTGTCGAGATTTTTTGACATAATGGGGATTGATTCGTTATAAAACTAGCTGGCTAAGATTTTTACAATTCTTAACCAATCGTCAGAAATTTTTTGTTTTGCTTTAATAGCATTATCCAAAGCTGTGTAATGCATTTTATTATTTAAAATACCAACCATTACATTATAGTTACCATTTAATAAACACTCAACGGCATGGAAACCCATACGGCTGGCTATCAGCCTATCTAAACAGGAGGGGGAGCCGCCTCGTTGAATATGCCCCAAAATGCATACACGGGTATCGGCCTGTGGTAAGCGGGTTTTAATGATGGCTGCTATTTCATTGGCCCCACCAAATTTTTCACCTTCTGCCACAACCACAAGGTTCACTAATTTTTTTCTTTTCTCTTTTTCCGTTAATGAACTGATCAGTTCCTCAATATCCGTACTCGTTTCCGGGATCAAAATATTCTCTGCACCTGTAGCAATACCACTGTGTAAAGCGATATATCCGGCATCTCTACCCATTACTTCAACAATAAATAAGCGATCGTGTGCATCGGCGGTATCCCTGATTTTATCAATCGCTTCAATAGCCGTATTCACTGCTGTGTCGAAGCCGATCGTAAAATCGCTGCCGGCAATATCCTTATCTATGGTTCCGGGTAATCCGATACAGGGAATATCAAATTCATGACTGAATTTTTGAGCACCTTTAAAACTGCCATCTCCTCCAATGATCACTAATCCGTTAATACCTCTTTTTTTGAGATTTTCATATGCTTTTTTACGACCCTCAGGCTCAAAAAATTCTTTACTGCGTGCAGTTTTTAAAATAGTGCCTCCACGTTGTATAATATTTGCCACAGAACGGGAATTCATGGGCACTATTTCATCTTCTATCATACCACTATACCCACGCATAACTCCGAAAACTTCCAGCCCATGGTAAATACCTGTTCTTACAACAGCACGAATAGCTGCATTCATACCGGGGGAATCGCCGCCAGATGTTAATACGCCAATCTTTGTTACTTTATTATTATTCGTCATTGTACTTGTTTATTTTAGACGTGAAAATCACGACTTCAATAATGTGTATTGTTTTTACGGCGTTTCAAAAATAAGGATTTGAACGGAAATCACCCAGTCGTTCCAATTCAGTGTTTTGTTGTACCATTGTTTTATGAAAATTGCTGTTACAGGATCAAATGGTTTTTTAGCGCAACATCTTTGTGTATTTCTTGCTCAGCAAGGATTTGAAGTGATTGGCTGTGGCAGAGGTGTGAATAGGGTACAATCTCCTGAAACGTTTGCATATTATACTGTAGAACTAACGAATGTTAGTTCTGTACATCAATTTTTTTCTACTGTTCACCCTAACATCATTATTCATACAGCCGCAATGAGTAAGCCCGACGAATGCATGCAAAACCCCGAAGCTTGCTTATTACACAATGTAACAGCTACTTCTATTTTAGCAGAAACAGCTCAGTTATACAATACAAAATTTATTTACAGTTCTACTGATTTTATTTTTGGTGAAGGTGGGCCACATGGTGAAACAGATCAACCTGCACCTTTAAATTTTTATGGAGAATCAAAATGGATGGCAGAGCAGGCCTTACTTTCTATTTTACCCGATGCGGTGATCTTTCGTCCCGTTTTTATTTATGGAAAACAATGGCCCGGAATGAGAGGAAGTTTTATTCATTGGGTAGCCAATGCTTTACAAGCTCATAAACCTATTAAAGTAGTAACGGATCAATTACGCATGCCAACATTTGCACCGGATATTTGCAAAGGAATAAGTACGATCATTCATACCAATCAAACCGGTATTTTTCATTTAGCAGGAAAAGATATTTTAACACCTTATGAAATGGCTACTGCAGTAGCTGCTACCCTGCGATTAAATAAAAACTTAATTGAACCTGTTAATGCAGATTCTTTTCCCGAACCAGTGAAACGAGCACAAAAATCAGGATTGAAAATAGATAAGGCCCAAAGATTACTGGCATACGAACCCACTTCGTTTGAAGCAGGGTTGAGAATGAGTTTTATATAATTTATTTTACCGGTAAAAAAATCTCTGCCATCATACAACGAGCACTCCCGCCTCCATTGGTTTCAATTGTTGTAATATCGGAATGAATAATGGGATTAAATTGTTGTATCATATCAATTTGATCTGCGTATAATGATTGATATGCCTGACTCGACATTACCAAGAATGGTTCATTATCCTTATTATGAACCTGTAGCATATTACCTGCAAAATGATTCATCTGATCGAGACTAATCTCAATAATTATTTTTTTAGTAGCTGTAATACTTGCTATTACAGATGCTCTTTCGGTTTCATTTTTAATAGCATCTAAACAGATCACTACAAATGTATCTGCCACACACATCATTACATTGGTATGATAAATAGGCTGATTACCCGCATCTAAAGCCCAAAAAATTACAGGGGAATAACCCAATTGTGTACAGAAATCGCTCAATACTTTTTCATGGGTTCGGGGAGATAAACAAGCGTATGCAATTTTATTTTCTCTATCCAATACCATACTACCTGTACCCTCTAAAAAAATATCATCTTGCTCGTAGTGTGTAAAATCAATCGTTTTTTGAATGTTGAATTTTTCTTCGATCGCTTTAAGCACTGTTGGTTTACGCTCCAGTCTTCTATTCTTTGCATACATCGGATACAAGCAAACAGTTCCATCTGTATGAAAAGAGATCCAGTTATTCGGAAAAATCGAATCGGGTGTATGTGGGTTTGGGGTATCTTCTACAACGGTCACATCAATTCCTTTCTCTCTTAATACACTAATAAATTGGGTAAACTCTGCAGCAGCTTTTTCCTGCGCTTGTGTATCCTTCACATTTGTTTGAAAACTATTATTTACAGCTGTTTCTGCATTAAAATCGAAACGAACCGGTTTGATCATTAATAGGTGATTACTATGTTGCATGGCAAATCATTTGGTAATAGGTTCGCGTAATAAAGGCATACTCATACAATGAAAACCACCTCTTGCTCTTGATAATTCAGAAGAAGGCATGGTAATAAAAGTATTGGTTACCTGATCGGCAGTGATATCGCCTGCTTCAAAGCGCTGTATTAAGTCTTTCACGGAAACAATATCAAAACCGGCCTGGCGAAAAGCTTCTGTAGTTTTATCATTCCTGTCGTAACCCAATACAACACCTTCCTTTAGCGCTAATAGATTACAGGAATCAGTCCATTGCTCACGTGCGCTATAAGGGAACTCATTATTTCCTGAAAAAATAAATTTCACTTCATGCTCACAGAGCAAATCTGTTTTACTAATATCAATTAATAAATCTTCCAAACTATCGAATTGGATCGGGTTATCCGGGCATTTGCGATGAAACTGTGTGATCTTAATTTTCTCTTCTTTTTTAATTTCTAATATTCTCTCTACTGCATTATCATCTTCATGTTTTACGGCCTTACGTGAGAAGTTCCCCAACATTACCCACACATCTCTTTTTACCTGTGTAAATACAGTATCAATATGCATATAATCTCTCTTCTTCGGAATTTTTACAATCGTAACTTTATCCATCAACCCCATTTCAAAAAGGATGGTGGTAATTTTAGCAGCTGCTTCAGAAGAGGTTCTTTCACTTACGCCTACCAGTAAATGATTATCGCTTACCACCATAATATCACCACCTTCTAAAGTTATTTTTCTTTCATCATCTTCTTTAGGCAATAGAAAACTATGGTTCGAGTCTGATAACTCAATAATATTTTTTGCATAGCCCTCGAAAAATTTGTGATTAAAAAAAATGTACCTGGCGAGTAATGCTTCACGTGTTCTCGCTTTTTTAGCCGGTTTATTTAAGAGTACATGATCTTTAATGGTAATACCAATATCCCTGGTAAAAATAAAATTGGGAATGGGTGCGAAGAGTAATTCTTTACTTCGAGAAGTACCCGATACAAATGTTTTGGCAAGTTCAACGGTACTATATGTAAGCAACTCATTTTGCTTCATATAAGTACATCCTTCAATAGCGCAAACAGAAGCTACCAGTTTAGCCTTAATAGCAGGGTCTTCTAAAATCTCTGCTAATAACCATTCGAGTTCTATCACTTTATCGGAACGATGAAATTTGCTATTCTCGGGTTTATAAAAGGCACGATTATTATTCGGACTATCAATTTCGGCAAGTTTGCCTTTTATTTTTTCAGGATCTAAAAAGTATAATAATATTTTGGTGTAGTAGTCGTATTCATCTTTTCGAATAGTATCTAAATGAACGATATCCTCAAATAACCAATCCTGTGCCTTGGAGGGTACTACTTTGCCAAGCCCGCTATCTGGACTATGGACTAATAATTTTTTTAAGGTTCCTATTTCGGATGTTACGGAAAGTGACATGTAATTATGAATTATGAATTGTGAATTATGAATTAGAAGGTAGGAATTGTAAGATTTAATTCTTAATTCCTAATTCTTCATTCTTAATTGAAAAATAATAAGTTGTAACCGGGTGGTTCAAAAATGAAATACTCAGTGATCGGGCATCGGATTAAGACCGCGATACATCCACGCAAAATGGGCAGTAAGCAATACTATGGTTGAACAATTGTTCATTTATGCAAAGTTACATATTTATTTTGAATGGCAATTTACCATTCAAAGTACCGGTAGAAGAGATTACCTTAAAGCGAACAAAGAGTTCCTCACTATACCAGTTTTCTTTATGTGTTTTTCTTATTACTTCAGCATGCTCAGGGAGGGAATAAGCAAAATTTTTCATGGCTTCTTTGCTTTCCCAAATACTAAAAGTAGCTTGTTTGATCCACGGCACTTCACCAATACCTATCGATGTAATGAAGCCTTTAGCACCGGTCATTTGTGAAGCAACAGGGTCTACATATTTCCAAAACCGATGTAATTTATTAAGCCTTATTGTGGCTCTGGTAAGAACTGCAATCGGGCCTTCATAATCTGTTTTTCGAGGTAATTCGCCAAACACCTTTTTTCCATCCCAATATCCATGTCCCTCTACAGGATTTAAAACTAACTCCCATTTTTCGCAACCAAAAAATCGCCACCAGGCTAGTAGGAAAGTGGGTAGTGGGTAGTGGGA
>CABHOW010000150.1 GCA_902168225.1 uncultured Flavihumibacter sp.
CAATATTCATCAGCGGACTGCCATTATATAAAGTTATTTCAAGCGTGCCGGTAAAACCGGGCGCTTTTAAAGAATCGATGCTGATGACCGTTCTGGCGCCGATGCTGGTAACAGCCGCAGCATGTTTATTAAATACAATACGGTTTTCCGTAAATGGTTTGTTGGGAACTTTATCGAAAAAAATGTTCCAGCCGTTTTGCGATACCAGGTCGCGTTTGCCAATTGTTAAAAGAAATACAGGATCGACCCCCGATGCAATGGCATGATTCCGGTTGCCTTCCTGCAATTCCAGGCTTTTAAAAAGGGGTTGTTGAGAAGAAAGGTCAATAATTAACCGGCCCGTTTTGTTTTTGCCTGCCGGCCACGATACCGATAGTATATTACCTTTTACGATGGCCGAGGTGCCGGTTTTGTTGCTGAAATTTTTTAGCGAAGTTTTTACCTGCGCCAATAAAGTGCAATGGGAGAAAAGAAGTACAATGGCAATAAGAAATCGCATAATAACAGTTCTTTAGGTGTTGAAAAACTAAAATAGCATTATATTCCTTATTAATTTGTACGCGCAAGCGCTAAAATTGTTTCAGCAAATCAATTTATGAAGTTCTATACGCTCATTCTGATATTTGTAACAGGCTTTACGAATGTATTCGCACAATCAGCGTCGATAGAGGAGAGGCTGAAAAGCAGCATCAGATCTCAATTCACCTTAGGCTCGTATGATCAGTTTGACCATATAATGCAGTTTAACAAGGATACATTCCTTATCGCCGGGTACTTAACAGACGATTCAGATTCGCTTAAACCTACCAACATCGTTTTTCAAACTTTTGACGGCGGTAAGACATGGAAGAAAATACATTTCAAAGGTAATGCCTGGATTTATGATACTTACTTTCAAAACGATGGCAAAGTTTGGATGGGAGGTTCTGATGAATATGTTCATTACTCAACTGATTACGGCACAACCTGGACAATAAAACAAAAGCCATTTAATCCCATCAACAGAGTTCTTTCTATTTACATGATTCATTCCTTACATGGAATTGCCGGCGGTCGTGATAATGGGCTGGCTATTACATTTGACAACTGGCAAACAACCAGGCAAATTCCTTCACCGCTTGATCAGAATAAGTATAATGTTACAAAAGACTTCGTTGATGATAAAATTAATAAAGTTCAGATTATAGACTCCATACTTCTCATAAATCAAAACAGGCACATTTTTTACACAAAGCTGAATGCTGTAGAATGGAAAACATTTAATATTCCTGTAAGTGATTTCGCTGTAAATAAAACACAGCAAACAATTGAGCTCTTCAGTGTAAGAAATAAAGTATATGTATTAGATGCAAAACTGAGTTTATTAAGCACCCGGTATGAGCCGGAAAAATATACATATGAAACACAACCCAATGAAAAAGTGGATATGGCCTCTTTTTTGGCCTCGAACATAAAATCTGTCCGCATCAAAGCGGTAGAGTATGTTTTTGATAAATGGGATAGGGGGTGTATGCCGTTTGCATTGTATAAAGAAAAGGTAAAAAGACATGAGGTCAAAAACCCGGAGGTTTTTACAACTTTAAAAAACATCCTGACAACCTGTGGTTCATTTGAAAAACCACAGGCACAACAATTCTCATTTTCCACGAAGGACCTCGATAACTATTGGCAATACTACAATGAAGAAAAAAAAGAACGACAGAGAGAAAAGCTTGCAGGTCGTGATTATACTGAATTACTAAATATAGAAAATGACCTGTTCGAAAATCCTGACAAAACTATTAACAATCTCAATCAGGATATTTTAGACACCGTTTTCAAGACTTATTCTTACCCTAATCTATACAAAGGAAATGACCCGTCTTTGGAAATTGAAGTCATTAACAACAAGGATAATATACTAAAAATAAAAAGCGTCAACCCTAATTTGTTTAGTCTGCCCTGGACGATCCAATACAAAGGCCATTCCTTTACAACGTATGATCCCGGAATAACAAAGCTGGTAAAAACCATCTTACCCAAGGGGTTTAACTATCATGATCAACTTTTTGCGGGCGAACTTATTTACCGGCTTATTGAACAAAGGATTATTAATGAAATGACCTACAAAAGCAATTAACCGCTATCAGTTGTAAATTTTTGAATTACTCTTCAAAATCGCGCAATATTTTACTCACCTGTTCGTTCATACGCCGGTTTTCTTCATTGATCACCTGTTGATAATAGTTTATTTTCCCGGCATCATGCATCACCTGAACATTGCGCAAAGACTCAGCAGCCACCGAAACCGTACATAATGGCGTCTCCAGCTGCTGAAGCATATCTTTGATAACGTTGTCCCTTTTTTTGTAAAACGATTGTTGTCTGCGTTTGATAAATACAAAAGCAAAAATAAATGATACTACTACCATTAACGTAAGAGTCACCAAAGCAGCAATAATCCATAGCATGTTTTTCAATGCGTACTTTTTCCAAACAGGAATTACTACAACTAACATTTCATCAGGTAAATTTTTCCATTCATTACTCTCTAACAGATAGGTTAAAGTCAGGCTACTGCTATCGTATTGCAATTTTTCATTGAAACCGCGGGAGGCGAAATGACCGCTATCTGAAACGAAGGAGAATTCAAAAGGAATATTACCCATCTCATTTATGGAAAAATTACGGTGCAAAACGGCTTCAAAAACGCTTGAAGTTAAATGATTTGATCTTTTTAAAGGCAAATCCATCACTGTTTGATGAATGCCCGTCTGCATGTGCATTTTGAATTTTTCCAATCTGCTTTCCTGCAACGATTGCACCCAGCTGTATTGAATAACAACAAATCCGGCCAGCAATGAACTAAAGAAAACAATAATAAACCGGGTAGATATTTTTCCCATGGGCATACATTTGCATGATAACTTTGAATAAAATAAATAGTAAATTATCTTACACTGCCATAGAAATCAACGTTAGGTGGCGTTTTAACTAAGTTTTATAATCAGACCGTTATCACTATTATCACTGGCCGAGAAAACTAAGATTATAAAAACATAATGTATATTTGATTTTACAACTGGATAGGTTGTATTATAATTTTCAATAAACCGTACGCCCCTATGAATTTTAAATGTTTATTCTTTGCACTCGCATTGTGCCCTTCTTTTCTTTTTGCCCAAAAATATACTCTTAAAAAAGGAAAGATCACTGTAGACAATTCGCTTATCGCCACTTACGATGGAAAAGGCGGTATTTTTTCCCTGTTTAATCTTACCATCAGCTCACCTGCTAATAAGCCATTGATAAATCTAAGAGAAAAATACTTCGATCTGGAAAATCCGTTGAGAAGGAACTGCGGCCGCTGGCTCGAAATAACATTTCTGGATAACCCCGAAAAAAAAGCAGCTTATCACTTTCTTACTGAGAACCGATTATTGGAAAAAGATCTGTTAGGTCTGTTATTCACCAATGATAAACCTTCTTTGGTACAGGGGGAAGCATTTAACCAACAGGCCGTAAGCGATTATATAAAAGATAATAAGTATGATTTTGTGGCCGACTCCATCTACATCAGGCAATATGAGAAAGAGAACAAAGAACGTCTTTCAGCTCAACTAAGCCGCGATAAAAAAACTCCTTTTGAATTACGAAATGATTCCAAACAGGAGGGCGATATTGAAACTACCTATACACATGAAGTTTACCAGGATGGCGTTTTGCTGGGCAGGGTAGATAAAATAGTAGGTACCATTGAAACCGGCGGCCAGGCAACGTACTATATATTCTGGAAAAGAGTGCTTACGCCTTACACTTTTGAAGGTGAAAAAATGGATGTAGCTATGTTGGGTTATTTAAAAGCGGTTACGGGCAGCATTGAAGCTAACCTGGTATTGATGGCTGACAAAAGCAAAAACAAGGTTAAAATCACCGATTACTCCAAAGCCGAATACCAACTGGTAAATTGGTTAATAACATCTGGTGTATGGTAATAGGAATCCAGTCCTGATAAAATAATCCCCTAATAAAAATTAACGTTTACTTAAACCAGTTATGCAAAAATTTTTGGTAATAGCCATGGCTATACTGTTGCCGTACCTTAAAGGATTGGCGCAACAACCCGTAAAGATCGACTACGATTATGTTACCCGAAAACTTATCTTGCCTCCATTACTGACGCCGGTAACCCCTGCTGAAAAAATGGAATTTAAGTTGCCCAAGGCCTTAACATACCACTCGGGCACCTATATGATTGAAACAAATATCCTGGAAGAACTTGTCGCTTACAGGAACCTCAAAGCCACGGCGAACTGGCAAAAACCTTCCGGTATGCAAGCAGACTACACTTGTGAGATCTCTGCATCGGGAATAAAAAACCTCACCCCACAAAAGACACGCAATTTTTCAACCAAACTGTTCGATCAAACCCATACGTTGAAAGCTGTGGACGGACTGGTACGTGATTACACCTGTAATTTCCCCTGCAAGCTTACAATAAAAAATAAAGCGGGCCAGGTAATGAGCGTAATTGAGATTGCCGGCGAAAACGAAGAATTGACTATACCGCTGCACAAAGATTTTTTAGTAGATACAGTAAGACATATTTACCCCTTCTTTTCAGAGTTGACATTATCAGATTTTGAAGCAAATAATAAATCTGAAATTAATAGAAAAATG
>CABHOW010000151.1 GCA_902168225.1 uncultured Flavihumibacter sp.
ACCTTCCGTTGGTATACACATTTTGTAACCCTACTGCTGTTCCTGCAAGCGTACGAAGGGATGTAAAAGCATTATCACTACTAATAGCGCCAGGGTTTGTAAAGTCTTGCTTACATCCTGCAATACTTATTCCTGTTAATAAAATAAAGAGTATTTTTTTCATGACTTATGAGTTTAATGATTTTTAGAAAGTAGCAACAATTCCTAATTGATAAGTTCTTGGAATAGGTACGTTACCAAAATCAACTCCTCTCAGCAAAGTGCTTTGTCCGGTTGCATTTGTTTCAGGATCATAACCCCGATAGGTATCCCATGAATATAGATTACGACCTGAGAAAGATGCAGTAAGATCGGAGCAGAACTTATTTACTTTACCAAAATGATAACTGATAGATAGTTCTCTTAATTTAGTGAAGGAGCCGCTTTCTACACGCCATTCTTCAATAGTATAAGTTTGTTGAATATACCCTCTCGGTAATATGCCATTGTGTTCTAATTGCGCTAGTTCACTACCATTCCCAACACCTTGGCGGGTTCTGAAATCTGCATTAAATACTGAGTTACCGGCAACACGATCGAATTGGACGCCTAGTGTCCATTTTTTATAACTAAAACTATTGATCAACGAAGTGGTATAAGTTGGATTCGGAGAACCTAGTACACCTCTTAATGTAGTTGAGTTTGGACCTGTGGTAAATGGTAATCCCGTGGATGGATCGATAGTTGGCGTTCCCAAAGCTGCGCCGTTTGCTACCGGTCCGCGTGCTGTTACAGGAATACCGGCACTAGTTTTAATTAATGCGCCGGAAGCATCTCTGGCGAAGAAAGTAGAATAAAATACCGGCGCATCATAACCCGGGATCAAGGCAAAAACAGCACCTGTTCCTGTAGAGAATGATATGAACGGCACGCCTAAATTTTCTACTGTATTTCTGTTTCTGTTATAATTTCCGGTAATCTCCCAACGAAAATCTTTTGTTTTAACCGGAATAGCAGTTACTAATAATTCGATACCCTTATTTCTCAGGGTTCCTACATTTTTAGTAGCTGCTGAGAACCCGGTACTCGGGGCGTTAGTAATATTAGGAACGAGTAAGTCTATCACTTGCTTATTATAATAGTTAACAGTTATCTGCAATCTATTATCAAGCATAGATATGTCTGTACCCACTTCTAATTCTTTTTGTCGTTCCGGTTTTAAATTACTGCTAATGGTTGTGGCTGGTGATGTTAAACTTGTTCTTCCGAGAAAGGAAGTAACGTTGTAAATATTAAAACGATCATAAGCTCCAATACCTGTTAAATTACCGCTTTCACCATATGCAGCTCTTACTTTAAATGTATTTACATATTTCGCTAAAGAAGATTGCTTAAAATAATTTGCTTCAGAAATGACATAGTTACCACTAACTTTTGGATAGAAGAAATTACGATTATTTTTATCAAATACACTGGAGCCATCTATTCTACCCGCAGCTGTAACAAAGAATTGATTATTGAATTTAAAATTTTGTTGTAGGAAAAAACCTCTGATAGAGCGTTCGCTTCGAGCGTCATTACTTGGTAGTAAAGTGCTTCCTCCTGTAGCAGTTTGAATACCGGGTAGTAAGCCTCTGCTTTGTGCTAAAATAAACTGACTTTTTTCATATTGCTCGGAATAACCAAACTGCGTAACAGATATTATTTTATTTGTTATCTGGGTTGAATAGGTGAAATTTAAATCGTGGTTAAAGAAGGTAGAATTAAAACTTGCTGCACTGGCATAACCATTTTGCGTAGGGTCTAATGTAATACCGCCACCATAGAAACCAGGGCTTACATTATAGGTGTATGGGGGAATGAGCATAGTACCATTTTGGTTAATATTATCTACTCCGGCGGTATAATCAATCACAAATCCTTTTAAAGGATAGAGCTTAAAACCAACATTGGAAATAGCTCTGTTGGTAACATTTCTTTGTTGAATATCCTTTATAACACTTAAAGGGTTTACCCTCCCCCTTTCACCTACAGCCTGCAAATTACCGTTAAGATCTCTTGCATAAATATTATGAAAATTACCAATAATGGTCATGGAGTTAATGGGAGAGAAGAACGAATTTCCATCGGGTTTTTCATTGGTTGCATTGTTGGTATAATTGATGCCGGCATTCCAACTAAACCATTTACTTACAGTATTATCTATGTTCAATCTAAAGCCGAAACGTTTATTATCGGTACCCCTTACAATACCTTGATTGCTATTGTAATTTAATGAGGCGAAATAGCGTGTTTTATCTTGACCGCCGGTAATCGAAATATTATTATCGGTTCCATAACCGGTTCTAAAAATATCATCTTGATAATCGTAACGCGATACAGGTGTTGAATCAATAGCTAAAGGTAAATTGATTATATCTTGTGTTAATGCACCCGGGCCATCTGTTGGGCCACCAAATTTTTTAGGTGCTGTACTGAATGATAGGCGCTTTCTTAATTCATTTGAGTTTGCTCTTGCAGAAAATGTTACTCTTGGGGCACCGGTACTACCTCTTTTAGTAAATATTTGTACCACACCTGCATTAGCACGGCTACCATAAATGGCAGCGGCTGCAGCACCATTGAGTACTTCGATACGATCAATATCATTGGGGTTGATATCTACCATTCTGTTTTGTCCGATTGATCCCGTTCCATCATAATCCGAACTTGCATTGGTTACCCTAGCGCTTGAATTATTAATAATAACTCCATCAACAATATAAAGTGGATCTGAAGAACCTGAAATAGAACTTACTCCGCGTAGTTTAACGGTCATACCACCTGCAGGGTCGCCTGAGTTTTGTGTGATTTGTGCGCCCGCTACTTTACCTTGTAAAGCTGCCAGCGCATTTGGTGTAGAAGCATTGGCTAATTGGGAACCTTTGATAGTTCCTATGAAGTTTCCTAATTGTTTCTTGGTGGTTCCTTGCGAAGTACCTGTTACTATAACTTCATCAAGCCCGGCAATATCTTCTTTTAAACTGGCATCAATTGTTTGTGTGGCAGTTCCTGCACCAACTACAAATGATTTTTCCACAGAAGAGAACCCTACTGAGCTGATAGCTAAGGTATATTTACCGACTTTTAAGTTTGCGTTTAATTGATAAACACCATCTGCATTTGTAACAGTTCCTGTTCCGCTGTTTTTAATCACAACAGAGGCTCCGGGCAATGGCAAACCCTTATTGTCTGTTACTTTACCTTTTAGGGTAGTTTGCGCATTTACTGTTGCGTAACAGCATGTGGTAAAAATTACCAATACAAGCAACCGTAAATGGCCCAACGTAGAAATGTTTAATTTCATGAGCGTTTAGTTTTGGATTATCTGATAATACATAAATATAAGCTTTTTGCAGGATATTACAGTTTTTGTCTAAAAAAATGTCTATAAATCCTTTAAACCCCTTAAAAAATCAAAAACACGGCATAATTCCGCATTATTTATGCAGTATGGCGGCATAATATAAACAGTATTTCCTAATGGTCTTAGGAATATTCCTTTTGCCAACGCTGCATTGGTTATTGTGGTAGAAATGCTATTCAAATAACCATGATTGGCAGTATTCAATTCAAAAGCAAATATAGTTCCCAGCATGCGAGGGTTGATAAATCTTTTCTCTTGGCGAATAGATTCATAAAAATTACTGCAAGCCTCGGAAATTTGATGAATAGCATCTAAAGTAGCAGTTTGTTCAAGTAGATCCAGGCTCGCCAATGCTGCACTACAGGCAATAGGATTGGCTGTAAATGAGTGCCCGTGAAAAAATGTTTTAATGGGATCATCTTGAATATAAGCTTGATAAATTTTATCAGTGCATACTGTAGCACCTAAAGCCATAGTGCCTCCTGTTAAACCCTTACTCATGCAAAGGATATCCGGTTTTTTATGCAAATAATCGCTGGCAAAAAATTTACCCGTTCTGCCAAAACCGGTCATCACTTCATCTGCAATGCAAATGATCTCTGCCAGCTTAACCGTATTTAGTAGTTCATTGAATGTATAAGCATCATATATATGCATACCACCCGCACCTTGTATCAATGGTTCATAAATAAAGGCGGCAATTTCTGCTGCATGCAAATGAATGATTGATTTTATGGTTCCAATATTTTCCTGGGTTGGGGTATCAATAAATATCACTTCAAATAAATGATCATCAAAAGCCAAAGTAAATACACTTCTGTGGCTTACACTCATGGCACCGAATGTATCGCCATGATAGCTATTTCGAAATGCAAGTATTTTTTTTCTTTTAAGATCACCCTTATTCCACCAATATTGTATGGCCATTTTTATGGCTACTTCAGTAGCAGTAGAGCCATTATCACTATAAAATATTTTTGAAAAATGATGTTGATGAAGTGCCAGTAGTCTTTCTGCTAATACAATCCCCGGTTCGTGCGTGAAACCCGCAAAAATCACCTGCTCTAGTGTTTGCGCCTGCTCATATATTTTTTGAGCTATATAGGGATGGGCATGACCATGTAATGTTACCCACCAGCTACTGATGCTATCAATATAACTATTCCCATTTTCATCATACAAAAAACTTCCCGATGCTTTTACGATAGGTATGATATTGCCTATATTTTTTTGCGGCGTGAAGGGGTGCCAAACAACAGCAGCATCTCTCTCTTTCCATGTCATATTGCAAATGTATAGATAGATGGATGTATTTAGCAGATAGAGGAGCCGGTATTTAAAAACTTAAGATTCCGCTGAATACCCGAATACTTCGAACGCTTTAAAGGACTGTTCCTAAAAATATTTTTAAAAGTTTCTTCTGTCATTTCTTCCCATTCACTGGTACTCAAATTTAATATTTCGTGGAGGGGTTGAAAGGCCGGCTCTTGGTGGGGTTTGCTAAAACGATTCCATGGGCATATATCCTGACAAATATCACAACCAAACATCCAGTTATTAAACTTGTGTTTCATGGCTTCAGGAATTAATGCATCTTTTAATTCAATAGTGAAATAGCTGATACATTTACTTCCGTTGATTACTTTGTTAGGTTCAATAGCTTCCGTAGGGCAATGATCGATACACTTGGTACAAGTTCCACAATAGTCTTTCGTAAATGGATCGTCGTAAACCAGTTCGATATCAACGATAAGCGTTGCAATAAACAAAAAAGAGCCCTGTGTTTTCGTAATAAGATTCCCATTTTTACCGATCCATCCCAATCCACTTTTAACTGCCCAGGTTCTTTCTAAAACAGGGGCAGAATCAACAAATCCTCTACCATGAATATCCCCGAGTTCGAGTTTTATTTGTTGAAGAAAATCTTTTAGTTGTGATCTTATCACTTCATGATAATCTTCGCCCCAGGCATATTTTGAAATTTTCGGGGATCTCTCTTTTTGGTATTCTGTAGGGTAATAATTTTTTAGTAGTGTAATTACAGATTTAGCACCGGGGAATAATTGTTGTGGATTGATACGAAGTTCAAAATGATTTTCCATATACTGCATGGCACCATGTTTGCCCTGTAAAAGCCATTTTTCCAATCTTCGAGCATCTTCCGGTAATGGGGTTGCTTTTGCGATACCGCAGAAATCAAAACCGTATTTTTTAGCAAGCGATTTAACTTGAGTAGTATTTTGAAAATTTTGTTGCATAAATTGAAGTAAAATTAGCTTTTAGGTTTTATATTGCCCTTAATAATTAACCAATACTAATTATGAGAAAACCGGTATTTATTCTAGTGGTTCTATGCCTCGCCACTTTTCTTGTAAATGCACAAGAAAAATCAAATGTAAAATTCGGTAAAATAGAACCTAAAGATTTCGACATACAATCAGCGCTGATTGATTCGAGTACAAACGCTATTGTTATTGCGGATATTGGTAGTACCTATTTTGAGGGAAATACAAAAGGATGGTTTTCGCTTGTATTTAAAAGAATAAAAAGAATAAAGATATTAAATGAGAAAGGATTTGAAGCTGCCAATATAAGTATCGATTTATATTCGAGTGGAACTGATGCTGAAAAACTTGATGATATTAAAGCCTATACTTATAACCTTGAGAATGGCCAGATAATAACTTCTAAGCTAGAGTCGAAAAATATTTTTGAGGAGAAACATTTAAAGACAACAATTAGGAAAAAATTTACTTTCCCTTCTATAAAAGCAGGTTCCATCATCGAGTTTAGCTATACATTACGTTCAGATTTTTTATTCAATCTTCAACCCTGGGCTTTTCAGGGAGAATATCCATGCCTTTGGAGCGAATATGAAACCAATATCCCAGATTTTTTTGGATATGTTTTTCTTAGTCAAGGTTACCAGCAATTCCATATTAGGCAAACTAATGACAGGAATGACAATTTCACAATAAGACAAATGAGTGGGGCTACAATGTCATCTTCAGAGCCTATTAGAATATCTTCAATAACCCATGATACCAGATTAGTAATGAAAGATGTACCTGCACTTAAGGAAGAGCCTTTTACAACAACAGTTAGTAATCATATAGCTAAAATCGAATATCAGCTTTCACAATTTAGATTTCCTAATCAACCAATTCAGGAGTTTATGGGCGATTGGAAAAAAGTGGGTGATGCACTCGCCAAAAGAGAAAATTTTGGTTTAGCTATTAATGCAAATAATGGGTTTTTAGATGATGAAATAACATTGATCACTAAAGGAGCAAAAACCAAGGAGGAGAAATGTATTAAGATATACGAATTTGTACGCGACAATTTTACATGTACGAGATTTAGTGGTATGTATTTGGAAGATAAAAGTTTGAAAGAGATATTTAAAAAAAGGAGTGGTACTACCGCTGAAATAAATCTTTTGTTGGTAGCTATGTTAAAGCACGCTTCCATTGAAGCGAATCCTGTATTTCTGAGCTTAAGAAACAGAGGAGTTGTACATTCAATTTATCCTTTATTAGATAGATTTAACTATGTGATTGCTTTGGCGCAATTCGATAGCAGCAATGTATTATTAGATGCTTCCCGAAAAATGTTAGGTTACGGTAAATTAGATCCCTCTTGTAATAATGGAACAGCATGGGTAATAGATAACAAAAATCCATTCTCAATTAATATTTCTTCCGATGTCATGATAGATTCTAGAAACACATTTGTATTATTCTCCAACGAGGAAAATGGTAAGTATGAGGGTACTGTTAAATCTACATTCGGATACTATGAATCCTATGGATACAGAGATAAATTGACGGATACCAAGCCTGAATCTCACCAAAAAATACTTGCAAGAGATTTAGGAACAGATTGGGAAGTATCAAATTTTTCTATTGACTCGCTTCAGCTTAAAGAATATCCTATTAGTGTGAAGTATGATTTAACTCATAATTTATCGGAGGATATCATTTACTTAAACCCCATGTTTGGTGAAGAAATCAAAAAAAATCCTTTTGTTGCAGCAGAAAGGAATTACCCTATTGAGATGCCATATAGGCAAAATGAAATATTTGTGCTCGATATGGAAATACCTAAAGGATATGCTGTAGAAGAGATCCCCAAATCAGTTCGACATATGCTTAATGCGGATGAAGCTATGTTTGAATATATCTGTGTAAAATCGGCTCAAAGGGTGCAACTAAGGTGTAGGATAGTTTTTAATAAGGCCAATTTCCCTAAAGAAGATTATGCCTCATTAAGGGAGTTCTATTCTTTCATTATCAAAAAACAAGGTGAACAAATTGTATTAAAAAAGTCTAATTAGAAATGAGGCTAAAATATATCGGACTATTATACTTTTCAGTATGTTTTTATAATGCGGAAGCACAAGTATATGCTGTATCTGCTATCCCTGATTCTCTAAAAGAGAATGCCGTAGCAGTAAAAAGAATTGAGACTATATCAGTACAGGTCAAAAGTTTAAAGAAAGTAATTGTAAAACACAAGTATGCTATTACCATTCTTAAAAAAGCAGGAGATGAATATGCTGAGTATTCCAATGGGTATTCGAGTATGAATAAATTGAATAGCATAGATGGTACACTATACGATGAAGCCGGAAAAAAAATAAGATCAGTAAAGAAAAAAGATATTGAGGATGTATCTGTTTCTGATGGTTTCAGTCTTGCATTAGATAGTAGAACCAAATCACATCATTTTCATCACAGTCAATACCCTTATACCGTTGAATATGAAGATGAGGAAGAGATAGAACATACTTTTTTTATGCCTACATGGCATCCCGTAGATGACGAAGATATTGCCGTGCAGCAAAGTAGCTTCTACGTTGAAGTACCTTTGGATTTTGAATTAAGATACCGGCAGATAAACTGGTTACAAAACCCGCTTAAAACATCTACTGCTAGCAAAACATATGTCTGGGAGCTTCGAAATTTCAAAGCTTTGCAATATGAGCCTTTTCGCCCTCCACTAAGTCTGTTGTTGCCCGCTGTATATATTGGGGCTACTAAATTTACAGTGAACGACTACTCCGGCGATATGAGCACATGGGGGGAATTGGGTAAGTTTATTTCTTCACTCAATAAAAATCGTGATGTACTACCAGAAGATATAAAAAATCAAGTTCGCCAAATTACTAATAGTGAAACGGATCTAAAACGAAAAGTGGAAAAACTATACGAGTTCATGCAACAACATACCCGTTATGTGAGTGTGCAACTGGGTATAGGCAGTTGGCAGCCTTTTGATGCACAGTATGTAGCTAAGAATAAGTATGGCGACTGTAAAGCGCTTTCAAATTATATGGTTGCCTTATTAAAAGAAGCCGGCATCAAGGCTAATTATGTTTTAATTACGGCGGGTAAAGGCAAACAAGGCTTGTATGAACCCTTCCCTGCTGCTTATTTTAACCACGCGATTGTGTGTGTTCCATTAGCAAATGATAGTATTTGGCTGGAATGTACATCGCAACATACTTCAGCAGGATATATGGGTAGTTTTACTGGTGATAGAAAAGCATTATTAATAGATGAAGATAAAGGCTATGTAGTGAATACACCTGTGTATACTGCAGATATGAATAAACAAATTCGCACTGCATCCGTAACGATCGATGAAACCGGTAATGCTAATGCTGAAGTGATGACAAAATATGCTGGTGAAAAGCAAGAATTTTATCATGATATGATGTACCGGGCTACAACCGAAGAGAAGGAAAAATTCCTGAATCAAGTTTTTAAACTTCCTACCTATAAAGTCACTAAGTTCAATTATAAAGAAACCAAAGGTCGCTTGCCTTCAATCGAAGAGAATTTATCAATACATGCACCCAATCTCGCGGTAGTATCCGGCAAAAGGTTATTCATTACGCCTAATTTATTCAATAAATATAATTTGAAACTTTCCATAGATAGCACTCGTAAAAACGATATAGTTTTTATAACTGCTCATACAGAGATTGATACACTCAACATATCTATTCCTATCGGATATACACCGGAAGCAGTTCCTAAAAATATGAATATTATAAAACCATATGCATCTTATAGTGTCAATTATATTATCAATGGAACCAGTATTCAATTTATTCGTAAAGAGATAAGGGAAAAAATTACATTACCTCCATCACAATATGCCGATGTGGTAGATTTCTTTAATACAATATCCAAAGCTGATAATAGCCGTATTGTTTTCGTTAAAAAAGAGGGATAACTACTTACAATTTGCTATTATCTGTGCATCAATTGTTTTTTTAATATCCAAATACACTTCTCTTTTTTCTTCTCCCAATAAACCTTTTGAGAAGAAAATACAAGCATAGCTCCTGCATTTATCGATCATGGGCCAGGTACCAAATAAGCCGGGGCTTGCAACCACAGTTGAAACACCTTGCTCATCCGTTTCTAATATCCATTCCCCAAATCCATAATTATATCCTTGCGCAGATTTAGGTGCATATTTTATCATGCTACTATTGGTTTGTGGGGTTTGCATTAATGCTATGGATTGCTCACTCAATACACGCTTACCTTTAAACATGCCTTTATCAAGTAGCATGCTTAAAAAATTCATATAATCAGCAGCTGTTGATACCGCACCACCCGATGGATTGACCGCATTCAAACTGGAAAAACTTGTATTTCGCATTTGTAATGGTCGCAATATTTTTTCTTGCATCACTTGTTCAAAACCTTTTCTACTTACTATTTCTATAATTCTCCCCGCAATATTGAGCCCAACATTACTATAGCGGAATTCAAGTCCGGGATTAGCTATGATCTCTTTCTTAGAAGCAAAATAATCTACCTCTTCCTCTAAACTGTTAAACTTACCCCTCTGCAAAACTGTGCTGAGTTTAATAGGCTCCGATTCAATTCCTGTTAAATGTGCTAAGCAATCTTTTATAGTAATATAACCTTTACTGTACTTTGCAAAAATGGGTAGGTATTTACTCACTTTATCGGATAGCGATAACTTCCCTTCATCAACCAAAACCATAACAAGTGCAGCTGTTAACCATTTGCTGCAACTGGCAATGGGAGCTTGGGTTTTGGTATTAAAATCGCCAAGGTTTTTTTCATATATAATTTTACCTTCTCTGTATACTAAAACTGAGATATTTCCATCGAACTGCTTTTTATAACTTTCAATCTTAGCATTTGTTTCTGTAAAATTATATTGCGTGAAACCTGTCTGTAATATTAACAGGCAAATTGTAAATAGGCTGACTTTTACGCAGATTGGTATCATTTTTTGCGACATAATTTCCGTTTTAGAGGATTGGAAAACGATTTGATGCTAAGATAGTATCGTAGTTAATTAATGACTCATTAAATTTAGTATGCAACCCAATAATTATACAATAAAAGCGCAAGAAGCTATACAACAGGCGCAACAAATAGCTTTTAATAATGACAATCCCACGATTGAAACGGAACATTTATTAAAAGCCTTACTGGTAGAGAAGGAATCTGCCATTATTTTTTTACTGAAAAAAAATAATGTAAATCCTGTTTTTATAGAATCGAAGATCGATGAACGCCTTCAAAAATTACCCAAAAACCTATCAGGTGAACCCGCTCAATCGGCAAGCAGAGATTTTAGTAATGTACTGCTGAAGGCTAATGCAGTAAAAAGTATTTTTAAAGATGAGTTTGTTACACCTGAGCATTTATTAATAGCTATTTTACAAGTTAATGATGCCGTAAGTAAAGAATTAAAAGCTGCCGGCTTAACAGAAAAAGGTTTGGTAGCTTCTATCCAGGAACTAAGAAAAGGAACATCTATTCATACCCAAACGCAAGAAACGCAGTTGAATATGTTACCTAAGTATGCCCGTAATCTGAATGAAATGGCGCGTAATGGTAAATTGGATCCTGTTATAGGGCGTGATGAGGAGATCCGAAGAACACTTCATATTTTATCTCGCAGATCAAAAAATAACCCCATTTTAGTGGGGGAACCGGGTGTTGGTAAAACAGCTATCGTAGAAGGATTAGCTATGCGTGTGGTAAATGGCGATGTGCCTGAAAATTTAAAATCAAAAACCATTTATGCACTCGATATGGGGCAGTTAGTGGCAGGTGCTAAATATAAGGGGGAATTTGAGGAGCGATTAAAAGGAGTGGTTAAAGAAGTTGCAGAAAGCGATGGGGAAGTCATATTGTTTATTGATGAAATTCATACTCTCGTAGGCGCAGGTGGTGGGGAAGGGGCTATGGATGCTGCGAATATATTAAAGCCGGCGCTCGCAAGAGGCGAGCTAAGAGCAGTTGGTGCTACTACATTAAACGAGTATCAAAAATATTTTGAAAAAGATAAAGCGCTAGAACGTAGGTTTCAGAAAGTAATGATTGATGAACCAACGGTAGAAGATGCAATTTCTATTTTGCGGGGCTTGAAAGACAGGTATGAAACTCACCATCATGTGCGCATTAAAGATGAAGCTATTATTGCTGCTGTTGAATTATCGAATAGGTATATCACGGATCGTTTTTTACCCGATAAAGCCATTGATCTGATTGATGAAAGCGCTGCTAAATTGCGGCTGGAAATGAATTCTATGCCTGAAGAGTTAGATAAATTAGAGCGGCAAATAAGACAATTAGAAATCGAAAGAGAAGCTATAAAACGCGAAAATGATCAGGAAAAATTGAGAGAACTTGCTATTGAGATCAGTAATATCGCTGTAGAAAGAGATACGCTAAAAGCAAAATGGAAACAAGAAAAAGAATTGGTAGAGAAAGTTCAGGATGCTAAACAAAAAATAGAACAATTAAAGTTAGAAGCTGAGCAGGCGGAAAGAAACGGCGATTACGGTTCAGTAGCTGAAATCAGATATGGGAAAGTAAAAGAACAAGAAAGAATAATCGATCAATATTCCCTACAATTAACAGAAAGCACCGAGAAGCGATTGTTGAAAGAAGAAGTAGACGCAGAAGATATTGCAGAGAATGTAGCAAAAGCAACAGGTATTCCATTGGCCAAAATGCTACAATCAGAAAGAGAAAAATTATTACACCTGGAAGAAGAGTTGCATCATCGTGTTGTAGGGCAGGAAGAAGCCATTACAGCCGTTGCCGATGCCATCAGACGAAGCAGAGCCGGTTTGCAGGACCCTAAAAAACCTATAGGTTCATTTATATTCTTAGGAACAACCGGTGTGGGTAAAACAGAATTGGCAAAAGCATTAGCCGATTATTTGTTTGATGATGAATCGATGATGACGAGAATTGATATGAGTGAGTATCAGGAAAAACATACTGTATCTCGCTTAGTGGGAGCACCTCCCGGATATGTTGGGTATGATGAAGGCGGACAACTTACCGAAGCCGTTCGCAGAAAACCATATAGTGTGGTTTTATTGGATGAGATAGAAAAAGCACACCCCGATGTTTGGAATGTTTTGTTGCAAGTATTAGAC
Organism: uncultured Flavihumibacter sp.; assembly: GCA_902168225.1. Classification (GTDB taxonomy): domain Bacteria; phylum Bacteroidota; class Bacteroidia; order Chitinophagales; family Chitinophagaceae; genus Sediminibacterium. Next base: position 12,840 of record CABHOW010000151.1, read on the forward strand.
GATGGTAGATTAACAGATAATAAAGGTCGAGTAGTTAATTTTAAGAATACTATTATTATTATGACCAGTAACCTGGGTAGTCATTTAATACAGGATGCCTACGAACAAGAAAAATCGGATACCGAAAAAGCTGCAGAGAAAGCTAAACTAGATGTACTAGCACTATTAAAACAAAAAGTTCGACCAGAATTCTTGAATAGGGTAGATGAGATTATAATGTTTGCCCCACTAACAAGAAATGATATAAAAGGTATTGTATCGATTCAATTACAACAATTAAAAAAGCATGTTGCTGAAAATGGACTTACCATATCCTTTAGTGATTATTTGATCGATTTTTTAATTGATCAGGGATATGATTCACAATTTGGGGCAAGACCATTAAAGCGGCTGATACAAAAAAAGATCGTAAATGGATTGAGTAAGAAGATTTTAGCAGGAGATATTGACCGAACAAAACTGGTATTAATAGATGTATTCGATGGTATAGTAGTTTTTAGGAATGAAGAAAATTAGTGTAATTTACTTCAATGAAGAAACAGACATATGTTGCGTTTACTGCACAACTTCACCAGTTTGAAGAAAAGGGGGAAAAAACCGGGTGGACTTATTTAATCGTTCCGGCAAGCATTGCAGAAGAAATAAAACCTGGCACCAAAAAATCTTTTCGTGTACAAGGTACATTGGATAAGTATGCAATAAAAACGGTTGCACTCCTGCCAATGGGTAACGGCGATTTTATACTTCCCTTCAACAAAGAAATGCGGCAAGGTACCCGAAAAAAGAAGGGGGCAATGATCGCTGTTTCTATTGCGCTCGATACCGATGATATTGCTTTACCTAATGGTTTTGCTGAATGCTTAGCAGATGAACCTGCTGCAAAAAAATTCTTTGAAGACATGCGCTTATCGCATCGTAATTATTTTATAAAATGGATATTAGGAGTAAAAACGGAAGCCGCACAAGCAAAGCGGATTGCTATGGTTATTAATGCACTATTAAGAAAACAAGATTTTATTACTATGATACGTGCGAATAAAAAAGAATAATCCGCTGCATGGGTTTTTGAGAATATTTGTTAAAATTTTGTTGTTGAGGCAACGAGAAAATTTCTGTTTGTATCTATCTGTTTGTTAACACTGGTTGTATTTTCAATCAGATTTACCAAAACTTTAATGCATGAATGATTGGCCCTCTGGGCATGTATATTCTTGTATTGAAGTAAAAGAAAGTAAGATGAAGCAACGCTACCCAAAAACCTCAAAAATGAAAAAAACCAACACCTTTTATTTCATTGCCATATGTTTGGCAATAACGATGTTTATTCTCGCTTCTTGTAGCAAGAATTCATCCTTGGAATCAGCTCCCGGTCAGCAAACTGTATCTCTGTATTTAACCGATGGCCCAGGCTTTTTTGATAAAGTAAATGTAGATATACGTGCTGTTAAGATATTGGTTGATACTAGTAAAAACACAAGAGATCACGACTCATGTGATTGGGATCGGGCAGGTAGTACACCCTCACATGGAGATTCTTCTTTAGTATGGGAAGATCTTAATGTGAAATCCGGTGTCTACGATATTTTATCGTTGCGTAATGGAGTTGATACCTTGTTAGCTTCTAAAACAGTGGTAAAAGGATCCATACGCCTTATTCGAATTGATATAGGCACTAATAATAGTTTAGTGAAAGACAGTGTTGTTTATCCGGTTAATTTACCTTCTAATTTCCCGGGTTATATTTTGATAAAATTACATGGTCATGAATTTGAAGAATTCTTACCTAATCGTTCAAGATTATGGCTCGACTTTGATATCAGTCGCTCTATTGTACAGGAAAGAAATAACCAATTTTATTTAAGACCATGGATTGGATGCTTTACCGTAATTAATACCGCTAGTATTTCAGGTAAAGTATTACCCAACGATGCTAAAGCTGTAATAACAGTATTTAATAACACAGATACAGCATATGCGTTACCAAATAGAGAGGGCGAGTTTAGATTGAGAGGATTGAAAGAAGGAACCTATTCCGCTTTTTTTAATGCATCGAACGGGTATAAAGACACAACTATCACAAATATTGTGGTTAGTAAAACAAAAGAAGCGAACCTAGGAACTATCACGCTTAGAAAATAATACTAAAAACATAATAATTTTCGCCCCTAACAATAATGTTAGGGGCTTTTTGTATCTTGGAACATGCAAGATTCTTTTTTACTCTATGGAGCTAATGGTTATACCGGAAAACTAATTATTCAAGCCGCTTTAGAAAAAGGGCTTAAACCGGTTATCGCAGGCAGAAATGAGGAACAAATTCGTGCACTCGCCAGCGATTATAATTTGCAATACACTGTTTTTGATCTTAGTAATGAGCAATTGATTATGGAGGCTATAAAAGGCTTCCCTCTTGTTTTACATGCAGCAGGCCCTTTTAAATTTACGGCGAAACCAATGATAAAAGCATGTATTAAAGCCGGTGTTCATTATTTGGATATTACAGGGGAAATTAGTGTTTTTGAGTATGGTAAAAAAATGAATGAAGCCGCTAAACAAGCAAATATGATGATCATGTCGGGTGTTGGCTTTGATGTAGTACCTACCGATTGTTTGGCTTTATTTTTAGCAAAAAACCTTCCCGGGGCTACGCATCTGCAGTTGGCTTTCGCTACATTAGGAGGTTTTCTATCACATGGCACTGCAGCTACCATGAATGAGGGATTGGGGGAGGGGGGCGTAGTTAGAATAAATGGAAATTTAGTTAAGAAGCCATTAGGACATAAATCGATGACAGTTGATTTTGGGATAAAAAAAATTTTAGTGATGACCATACCCTGGGGAGATATTTCTACCGCCTATACTACCACAGGTATTCCTAACATTGAAACATATACCCGTGCATCTTCAAAAACAGTTGGATTATTAAAATGGCAATGGCTTTTCAATTGGGTATTAAAGTTATCGTTTATAAAAAAATATCAACTGAGAAAAATAAAATCAAAACCTGAAGGTCCGGATAAGGATACAAGAGAGAAAGCTACAACACTTGTTTGGGGAAAGGTATGGGATGAAAAGGGGGGTACCTATACTGCTACTTTATCATGCCCTGAAGGTTATGCATTAACTGCCATAAGTAGTGTTTTAATAGCTGAGAAAGTATTAAAAGGGAATTTTAAGCCCGGATATCAAACCCCTGCCGGATGTTATGGGGAGGATTTAGTTTTAGAAATACCCGGTGTAATACGCAAAGTATCAGTATAAAAAAGCATCTTTGTTTACCTTTAATACAAGCGTATGGCCACCTCAAAAAAAGCTGCAATTGGCTTTATTTTTATCACACTGCTTATTGATGTCATTGGTTTTGGATTAATTATTCCGGTTGCTCCAAAATTAATTCAAGAATTATTGGGTATTACAGATGTTTCTGTGGCCTCTCAATATGGAGGCTGGCTCACTTTTGCTTACGCAATTATGCAATTTCTTTGTGCGCCTATACTTGGTAACTTGAGCGATAAATATGGTCGAAGACCTGTATTACTTTTTTCATTATTCGGCTTTGGTATCGACTATCTGTTTGTATCATTTGCGCCTAGCATTGGTTGGTTATTTGTAGGAAGGATTATAGCGGGTATAACCGGGGCTAGTTTTACCACAGCCTCTGCCTATATCGCAGATATTAGTACGGCTGAAAACAGGGCACAAAATTTTGGAATGATTGGTGCGGCTTTCGGATTAGGATTTGTAATTGGCCCTATGCTTGGCGGTTTTTTAGGAGAATTAGGAACCAGGGTTCCATTTTTAGTTGCGGCGGGTTTGGCTTTAACGAATTGGTTGTACGGTTATTTTATTCTACCCGAATCATTAAATAAAGAGCTGCGCCGTCCCTTCGATTGGAAACGGGCGAACCCTCTTGGTTCTTTATTACATCTTCGTAAATATCCCGCCGTATCGGGCTTGATAGCTTCATTAATACTTGTATATCTTGCTGCACATGCCGTACAAAGTAATTGGAGTTTTTTTAATATTGAAAAATTCAAATGGACACCTAAAATGATTGGATTATCATTGGGGTTAGTGGGTATACTTGTTGGTGTAGTACAAGGAGGATTGGTAAGATTCATCAACCCAAAACTTGGTAATGCAAAAAGTGTATATCTAGGTTTATCTTTTTATGCTATTGGGTTATTTCTTTTTGCCTTTGCTTCCCAAAGCTGGATGATGTTTGCTTTTTTAATTCCCTATTGTTTAGGAGGTATTGCAGGACCGGCTTTACAATCCATTATTTCAGGCAATGTACCACCCAATGAGCAAGGTGAATTACAAGGTGCATTAACCAGTTTAATGAGTGCTACCTCTATTGTTGGACCTATCATGATGACAAATCTCTTTGCTTACTTTACCCACGGTAGTGCACCATTTTATTTCCCCGGTGCCGCATTCTTACTTGGGGCTATCTTCATGATTATTAGCGCAGGCTGGGCGTATTGGGCTTTGAAAAGAAAAGATATTAAAGTAAATGCTTAAAAAATAAAACCCCGCCTTGAACGGCAGGGTTTCACATCCCCCGATGTGTTACTGTGTATTTCCTGATATTGGTATTATAAGGTATTTAGAAAATCAATTAATTGTTTAGCTGTTTTTTTATCGGGTGTTATAGAAAATGCTACAGACGATGAGGCATCTGTAATGGCTCTGTTCCCTAGATAAAAACTATCACCAATTTTACTGATCGATACAATAGTCATTGCTGTATTAACCGGTACATCTGCTGACGCGAATGTGCGAGATAAAAAATCTGGCCTTAAAATAATGATGGATTTTTTATCTCTTAATACCGCGAAAGCGATTGTATTTTTATTTGTATAATTGGGTGGTAATATTATAGATAATTTAGTTCTTGCTGCACTACTATCTATATATCTCCCAATACTAATCCAACGAAAATTCTTTGCTAAGAATTCGTAGCCCTTATTTGAATATCCTTGCGCACCCGAGGTACTACCCCAGGTTTTTACAGTGGTTGTATCAGGGTTTCTATTCCAAGAAAATAAAGAATCTATTCCCCAGGCAGGAGGAGGATTACTTTCTATAGCAGTAAAAACACTTAAATTGGTTTTCAAATCAGCAGTATCTGTAAAACGAATTTTGAAAGCTCCGTTTTGCTTTATGCGCACTTCCTGATTTCCACTTGATGCTTTGATAAAAAAAGTTCCGGCTACTTCCAAAATTCTTCGGCTATCAGTAGTTGTAAATTGTAATGATCTTATTATATCTCCTTTAGTTTGTAGCCTATTTATTTCTAATTTCACTTTATCTGTAATAGGGGAACCACTCATGCTTACAACTGTATTGGCCGGTATAGAAACTTCTAAACCATCGGCCGACCGTAAGGTATCTGAAATGGTTGGATTGAATTCACCTACGAATCTATCCGTTCCTGTTGAATCAATCAGATTATTTACAGAGGCACTGATTGGAGTAGTACTGGTCCATACCGTATCATTCACGGAATTGCCTGTATACAATACAAATCCATCTGATGATAAATCTTTCTGGCAAGCTGTAAAGCCAATCAGAAGAGCAAACATGGGGATGAGTATTTTTCTATTCATGTAGATGTACTGTACATATTTAGATACATAAATTGTTTGTATCGTTGCCTATCTGCTGTTTAAATTGAATCGTAAACCTACCGCTAGCCCTCCAATAATAAATCGTTGATTAGCGGGTGCATTATTGGTGGTGGTATTATTTAGGTTATAGCGTACAAATGGTTCCGCAAAAATATAAGTGTTATAGTTTAATTTTTTTGCGATAGAGATACTGCCGTATAAGCCCAATCCAATATTGTTCTTATAGGTGTTTGCAATACCGGTTTTGGTAATAGGGACAGCTGCTAAAGAAGTATCGAGGATAACTCCCTGATACCAAGAACTGATATTTATGATAACGCCGGCATTCAGGCCTACACTCAAGTTGTCGTCGCCAAAGCGATATCCCATAATAACAGGAATATCAATGCTGCGATATCTGTTTTTAACTGTATTGTTTTTAAAACCTATTTGTTGTAAAGTACTTGTATCCCGCACTATAACGGTATCGCCGGGAGCTCTGATAATTGTTCTAACGGTTACAACCGTGGTAGTACGAACTTCATTTTCGGTTCTATATGTAAATTTTTCGTTTAGTTGTGTGTATTGTAGCCCTGTTTTTAACAGTATCCGATCATTCAAGGGTTTAACAATATTAAACCCGGCAGTAAAGCCGATACCTGCTTTCTCACTACTATCTTTCTTTGCCAAATAAGCTGCAGAAGCGGTGTTTGCTGTTACTGATTTGATGCCGTAATTAGGACCCGCAAATACTTCTAAATCCCAATCGGGGTTCATAGATTTTCTATCGGAAGGGCAAATCACCACATTTTTGATCCCGTTTGTATGATTATTATCATTGATGGTTTTTTCTCTAAAAGCATTCATCGCTTTTTTATACTGAAAATAATAGATGCCTTTCTCCCGATTATTTGTATACGCTTCATCATCGAAAGATGATGAAGATAAACCGGGGGTATTATTCAATAACTGCTCTAGTACATTATCTGTTATGGGTGGGGTAGTAAATTGCTTTCTACCGGCATATTGGTTATTACTGGTTTTGTATGGATCCAATATGTTAATTGGGTTTGTACTTGGGTCCGTAGAATTGTTAAAAGAATTAGCAGTAAGGGAAGAAGAAGATTCTTTTTTATTTTCTACATCTTGTTGGGTCTCTAAACTAGTGGGTTTATCATTGGGTAGAGGTGCATGGATATGATTATTATGCTGATCGATCTCGAGCCCTTTTTTGGGTTCACTTTCAGTTGACAATTCATTAACACGTTGATAGTATAAATAGGCGGAAACAGTACCTGCTAATACGAGCAGTAGTATAGAAGCGGCTACCATCCAGGCTCGAGGTAATAAAAAGAAAAATCTTCTCTTATCTTCTTCCTCTTCCGGTTTTACTTTATCCCACATATCTTTAGGAACAGGGGCAATATAATCGGCTAACCTTTCTTGAACAAATGAGTCGAAGTGTTTTGTTTCATCAGGAACAATAGCTGTACTAATATTATCCCAGAAATGTGATGGAATTGGAGCACTATAATTACCTAAACTATGTTTAGTAAATCCATCAAATGCAGGATCAGCCGATGGGTTGTGTTGGGTTATTATATTGTCCCATAAACCTTCCGGTACTTTTGCAGTGTAGTTGGCTAGCTTAGTTTTAATAATATCGTCGAATTCTTGATCCATTTATGCTATACAGCAACTTTTTGTAATTGAATAATTTGGCTTTGCAATAATTTTCTGGCTTTCACCAATTGACTTCTCGAGGTACCCGGTTGAATATGTAGCATATCTCCGATTTCTTCATGGCTATATCCTTCTATCACACTTAAATTAAATACCATCCTATATCCTTCGGGTAGCTGACTAATCAATTTTAATAGATCTTCTTCCCCAATATGGCTATAAGCTACAGCATCTACTTGAGGATTATGCACACTATTTTCCTCTATCTCTTTGAAATTCATTTTCTTTCTCTCTAAATGCCTAATGGCAGTATTAACTACAATACGGCGAATCCATCCTTCAAAAGAGCCCTCGAATTTGAACTGCCCTATGTATTGGAATACTTTGATAAAAGCATCTTGTAACATGTCTTCCGCCTCCATATTATCTTGGGCATAACGTAAACATACCCCCATCATTTTACCGGCATGCTTATCAAAAAGCATTCGCTGGCATTGGGGGTCTTGCCGAATACAGCCTTTAATCATTTCGTGCTCCGTCACGAACAAATCGTTTATTGTTTGTTAAAATAATAGATACTTTATGAAGTATAATTGCTGCCTAAACTCTTCATTTTAGACATAAAATTCGAAAAAACAAAGGTATTCCCCTTATTTTTAAATATATATAATAAATAATTATAATGTTAGAAACTGATCGTGGATATAATCCACCACTTTTACCAAACTACCGGTCTCTTTATATATTTTTAGTTGCCGATCGGCACCGGTCCCCATTTTAAAAATTTTTTCGATATTTTGATGGATGACATCTCTGCTGCCCAAATGATCCACCACATCATCTACAAAATCCATCAGCTCTACAATAAGCGCACTCGTATCTACCTCAGCCTCTTTTCCAAAGTCGATTAATTTGCCCTCAATACCATACCTGCTAGCCCTCCATTTATTTTCATTAAGCAAGGACCGTTGATAGATCATATAATTCATATTCTGACCACGAAGCTTATATATTTTGGCGCATATAGCCTGAAAAAGGGCTGCAATTACCATTGTTTCATTGATAGTCATCGGCACATCGCAAATGCGAAATTCTACTGTATTAAAAAAGGGATGTACCCGAAGATCCCACCAAATTTTCTTGGCATTATCAATACAATTGGTTTTGATCAGCAAATTGACATAATTCTCATAGGCTTCGAAACTTTCAAAATAATCGGGAATGCCTGTACGCGGGAATTTATCAAATACTTTAGTACGGAAGGATTTATAACCGGTATCTCTGGATTCCCAGAAAGGAGAGTTGGTACTTAATGCATACACATGTGGAAGAAAATAACGGGCAGTGTTGGCAATATGAATAGCCATTTTTCGATCTTCCATGCCAACATGTACATGGAGTCCAAAAATCAGGTTACTTCGGGCAGCCTCCTGTAACTCATTTACAATTTGGTTATAACGAACATGATCGGTAATTAATTGATTTTCCCAATGGCTGAAAGGGTGTGTACCGGAGGCTCCAACCCACAATCCTAGTTGACCGGCTATTTCTGAAATATTTCCTCGCAGTCCGGCTACATCGTTGAAAGCTTCATGAATATCTTTACAAATATCGGTTCCCACTTCAACCACAGCCTGATGCATTTCTGCCTTCACTTTATCTTTCAATAAATCTTGGCCTAATTTTACGATTTGCTGCTCATGACTTTTGAGTTCTCTGGTTTGTGGGTCCAGTACCATATACTCTTCTTCAACACCTAAAGTGAAGTGATTATAACTAATATTTCCCATGTGCAATGAGTCAGATGATTAATACAATTTTGTTCCTGCGCTACTTCTCTTGATATACTCACCCCAAGTAAGGTTATCAACTCCGTCTTTTTGATTTTGCGCTTTCTCGATAGCGAATGTAGCGGCAGTTTCAACTACCCAGTCAAAATTTTCTTGCCCAACGCTCTTGATATCTGCATCTGGAGCCGGGTTACAAAAATCAATGGCATAGGGTACACCATCTCTTAAAGCAAGTTCTACGGTATTGAAATCATAACCTAAATATTTGTTGATACGTAATACGATATCGGTCATCATCGCCAGCTTTTCTGAAGAAGGGTTGAAATCGGCTACATACCTTAAGTGATGGGGATTTCGGGGCTCATAACTCATGATGCGAACATATTTACCTCCAATACAGTAACAGCGATAGTATTCTTCAAAAATAATTTCTTCCTGTAATAGCATAACCAATTGTTCTGTTTCTGCATGCTTTTCAAAGAAGTCGTTCATATCGGTGAGCTTGTACACATTTTTCCATCCCCCACCTGCAAAAGGTTTCATATATGCCGGGAAGCCAACGTATTTAAAAATACCCTCCCAATCGAGTGGATAGGATAAATTACTAAATGATTGCTCGGATGTATCAGTAGGTAAATCACGCGAGGGGAGAATAACAGTTTTAGGAACCGGTACATCAATTTTAGTTGCCAAGCAATTATTAAAAAATTTTTCGTCGGCACTCCACCAAAAGGGATTATTAATAACGGCAGTACCACATAAGGCAGCATTTTTTAAAAAGGCTCGGTAGAAAGGAACATCTTGACTAATTCTATCTATAATTACCGCATAACCGCTGCTTTCGCCTTGCATTACTTTATCAATTCTCACTGGCTCGGCAATAATCCCCGGGATATTTTTACTGTTAACCCTTTCTACAAATGCGTTGGGAAAACTTCTTTCCTGACCAAATAGAATACCAATTTTTTTCATGATTATCAATTTGTTGTTCGTTGTAATATAAGATTAAATCAAAAAAGAAACAAAAAACTTGAGTTGGTTTTTTCTTTATCAAATTCTTACATTTGAAACCATGGTAAAAGAAAGTGGAACCAAAGCATCCGCAATTTTAGTAGAACAGGATGTTATTTATTCCGATTATTTAGAACGAGAAGTAATATTCGATGTGTATTTACCTTCGAATATTCATACATTGGATCAATTGAGTTTATTACTCATTAATGATGGGCAAGACCTTCCCAAAATGCCATTCGATGCCATATTAGGTCCCCTCATAACGAATAAGCTTATTGAACCTATCATATGTATCGGTATTCATTGTGGTGCAGAAAGAAAATTAGAGTATGGAACAGCTTATTCTGCCGATTTTAAAAATAGGGGTAGTAAGGCCGGTTTATATACCAAATTCTTATTTGATGAGTTGATGCCATTTATTCGAAAGAAATATCAAACCCCATCTTTTAAAGATAAATCTTTTGCAGGCTTTTCGTTAGGAGCCTTAAGCGCTTTGGATATTGTTTGGAATCATGCAAGTGAATTTAGAAAAGTAGGTGTTTTTAGTGGGTCTCTTTGGTGGAGAAGAAAGGGGTATGAAGATGGATATGATGAAGAAAATGATCGTTTGATGCATTTGCAAATACGAAAAGGTGTATTTAACCCTTGGCTACAATTTTTTATTGAATGCGGGGCCTTGGATGAAACGGCAGACAGAAATAAAAATGGAGTGATTGATGCCATTGACGATGCCTTAGATTTGATTATCGCTTTAAAAGCTAAGGGCTATACCGATGAACATATTCATTATTTAGAGTTAGAAGATGGCAAGCATAATGTTGAAACCTGGGCCAAAGCTTTTCCTGAATTCCTGAAATGGGGGTGGGGGTTAGTAAATAAGTAACAAAGCAAATAAATAAAAAGACCCGGCAATATTGCCGGGTCTTTTTATTTATGATTATCGTTGATCTCTTAGAAGATATAGCGAATGCCAAATTGAGCACTCCAAACATCTGATAAGCTAGTACCTTTTCTGGTAGTAGTGTAATATAAGCTGTTATTTATTCGGTTCATTCTGAAAAGAGGAGCACCGTTTGCATCAACACCTGCTGCCGAAAGAGGCTGAGTAGTATTAAATGTATATCCTACGCCGGAATTATGATTAATCATATTTCCAATATTGAAAATATCAGCTCTCAATTGAATGGTGTGTCGGTTTTTACCAACATTTGTAAATAGATCAAGTTGTGCAGAGAAATCCATACGCACTACATAAGGTAATAAGGCACCATTTCTCTCAACTACTTTACCACGATTTTTGCTCAAATATGGATCCTGATTGATGAAGGCATCAAAAGCATCTTTTTGTTGTTGAACAGTAAAGGCAGGAGCAGATGCAGTGGCAGCAATAGGCAAGAAATTCATCTCATCTTGATTGCGTGGAACATACATCAAATCGTTTCCGGAAATACCATCACCATTCATATCTCCACTATAAGTATAGCTGTAACGACCTTGATTTTGTGATTGTCCGAATAATGATAAGGTTAATGCAGAAAACTTAGTGAATTCAATTTTATAATTCACATTACCAATTACACGATTACGGATTTCATTATCGCTGTAAGCAATATCCGGACTATTATTACCCTTCACACTATTAATACCTGTCCATGATGAAGAAGCAATTGAACCTGGGCTTAAGAAATCACGAGCTCTGGTAAAAGTGTAAGCAACCATCCAGCCTAAACCTTTCGCACGCACAGGCTTTTCAATTTTGAAAGTAGCTGCCAATGAGCCACCAAAAGGACCACTGTACATTTGAATAGCATCGGTTATGTTCGGGTTAATACGAATGGCATTATTGAGCGGAGTACCCGATAAACCAATTCCTGGAAAACGAGGGCGCTGATCAGGTCCAGCGAAAGTAGTAGTAGCACCTCTCAAATTAGCATTATAGTAACCTATATTTGATATGCTTTGAGTAAAGATTACTTCTCCGGAAGCGATGATATCTTTGTATACTCTTTGGTCAACCGCAATATTTGCTCTTAACACTTGAGGGAAGCGGAATGAAGGGTCTGTGGTTGCGATATTGTAGGAAGATGCAGGGCTACCCGGGTTTGGAGCAAAGCTTGCATAATTCGCCGGTGTTCCCGGGCTGAAAGGGAAGGCAGCAGTATTATTGGTATTAACACCACCATTTAGAACCCCGTTGTTACCTAATTGGTTGCTCACAAATACAAAGGGAGGACGACCGGTAAATAAACCTACACCTCCACGAACTTGAGTTGATTTGTCTCCTTTCACATCGTAGTTAAAACCAATTCTTGGAGAAATCATCAATTTTGCAGAAGGTAAATTAGAGGTACTAACTTTAATAGGGCTTCCGTTTTGATCTACAAAGCCATATCCGTCTACTTGTGTGTTTGTGTAGCCTGATCCTACAAAATAAGGGAGCTCAAAACGAACACCATAGGTGATATTGAAATTAGATTCTAAATTCAATTCATCTTGGATATAAGCTGCCCACTGGCGAGCTTTGGTAGTTACTAACCATGGACCACCACCCGGTAAATTGCTAAAATTAGCACGATAGTTACGCATAAATACCGGGCTATAAGTTTGGTTAGGATTTGCTAAATAGGCATCACCTGCTGTAAAGAAATCCTGAATACTGTTAAAAGTATAAACACCATTTATTAGTGGAGTAAAACCATTGGTAAATGTGAAACTTTCAAAAGAGAGCCCTGCTGAAATGGTATGTTTTCCTTGGTAAAAAGTAATATTATCACTAAACTGCCAAGTATCTGTGTTTAACAAGTTATTTGGCGTGAACGGATCATTACCAAATGAAATGTAGTTAAGGCTTTGTGCAGTTTGTGTAGCCGGAACGTTACTGGTTGCACTAGTAGGCACAGCGGTTAAAGGGCTTGAATTATCCTGAATATCTACCATTGGGAAATTACCTCCCTTTACAGCACGAAAATCTCTATTAGCAGTATAACCGAAAGTCAATTCATTACTAATCTTATTACTAAAACGGCTGTTTAATTGCCCGATAATACCATAGATATTATTATTGATTTCGTACGCCGAATTAGAGAAAGATAAAGAGTTTACACCCGGTCCGCGTGATCCGTTTGTTGTATTACTACTACTAACGCCAACATCTCTCTTGGATAACAATAAATTACCACGTACACTTAATTTATGTTTATCGTTGATATTCCAATCAAAACGGGCAACAGCTTTATCACTCTTTGTAACAAAAGGATAACCCTGATAGCTTCCCGGATCATAATTAAATTTAGTTCGTAAATAGGAAGCTATGGCATCTAAATCTGATACCTTAACACGGGAAATATTACCTGTGATTGGGGTGGCACCATTACTGGCGTCGGCAACAAAAGTACTACCCACATCATTTCTTCTCTCCCCTTCATAGTTCAAGAAATAAAACAATTTATTTTTAATAATCGCACCACCAATGCTGGCTCCAAACTGTTTTACATCAAAATCAGTGGTTACTACATCTTGCTTACCACCTGCACCTGCTTTTGTACCTACATAGCTTTGGTTACGCTGATTATAAAACGCCGTTCCATGGATCGTATTAGTACCACTCTTAGTAACAGCATTTATACTGGCACCTGTAAAACCTGCATCTCTTAAGTTATAAGGAGATACGTTAATTTGAATTTCCTGAATAGCATCTAGAGAAATAGGAGCAGAGTTTGTTTGCCCACCATTCAACGCACTTAAACCAAAGGAGTTATTAAAAATAGAACCATCAAGCGTAAAGTTAATAGCACGGTTGTCTTGACCTGCGAATGATAATCCATTAGACTGGGGAACCAAACGAGTGATATCTGTTACGTTACGGCTAATAGTTGGCAAAGAACTTATTAAACGAGAATTAATATTGGTAGAAGCACCTTTACGGTCTTTTGAGATTAGTGCGGCTCTTTTATTAGCAGCACCACTAACAACTACCTCTTGTAATTGGGTTGAATTGTCTTGCAAGGTTACATCTAAAACAGTTGGTTCACCTAACTGTACAACAACATCACTTACTATTTCAGATTTTAACCCTACATAAGAAACAGTGATTTTGTAAGGGCCACCTACACGCAGTGCAGGAACTGTAAATTTACCTGAAGCGGTTGATACAGACTTGTACTTTGAACCGGAAGGTTCATGAATCACCTCAACAGAGGCTCCTACTAAGGCTAAGTTTTTTGCATCTTTCACCGTTCCGGTTATAGTACCGGTGGTTACTTGCGACATAGAGATAGTAGCTGTTAACAATGCTACTATAACCAACGAAAGTTGCTTAAAAATTCTCATAATCTTTGTTTTGATGCGGCAAATATCTTACTTTATGAGATTTGACCCTAAAAAAACCTTAAAATAATGATTTCATAATACGCTGCATAGGGTGAAAAAAAGATAGTAATAATCTTTATATTTCCATAAATTATTAATAATCAATTATTAATAATTTCTAATTACTAATAATTCGATTCTATCAAGAGGTATTACTGTTAATAAAAAGATACATTAAAACCCGTTTTTATGTATAAAAATAAATCGAGTTCCGGGCTAACTCTTGTCGTTCTAGATAATCCCTTATAAAAATCCAGATTTGGATCGATACTATAGGTAGGTGTATAATTCCCATTTGTATAGCCCATAAAGTTGATCAGCTTTACCTGGCTCCTACCGAATAAATTTGCATTATCAGAGCGTTTAATAATCCATGTTTGAATATTGAATAGTGAAATGAAGCTGTGTATGTACATTTTGTTTCGATACAGTTTAACAGGCATATCGAAACTAAGATGCACATTGAATTGATGAATGAAAGGATGCCTGCTTCCATTTCTCTCTGCATACATGCCCCTTCTATTACTGAGATAAACATTACCATCGATATAGCTGTTTAATAATTGTTTCTGTACCTCAGGAGTATAATAATAGGACGCTGAAATAACAGGAACAAACAACTGTTTCTCTAGATCTGTTTTTGTTGGTATATATAGTAAGTCGTACCCGGGAGTATTGATCGCGTCTTGTATGATCGACTTTTCTCCATAAACATAACTAAACGGGCTTCCCGACCTCCCATGATATTCAATTTGTACACCCAACTGTTGTTTACCTAATCTAATTGCCCGATGGTAACGGATTTGTATCACTTTTCCGATACTATAATCTGATCGTGCCAGAGAAAGATTATTTCTTCCTCCAACAGACTCGTTTAATTTCCATTGATTAGATAACAAATTAAAGTTACCATCATACTGTGTAAAAGCGTCTCCGAAAAGATATGCAACATCAAAAGTAGAGCGCTTGAATTGTTTACGTAATTGAACTTGGAATTGATACCCGTAACCCGATTGTTGCTTGTTATTTTTCAAAAAATACACTTCACGATAACCCGCGATATTTGCATTTGAATCATATACTGATCGATGATCCGGCCCGCTAAGTTGAATAGTTGGTAGTGATAGTGCAATATTACTAAAAGCGATTTCCTCTCTGTTTATAAAGAATAAGCAATCAGTTTGAATGGATAGGGTATTGTTGAAATCTTTTCTAATCAGTAAAGCTGTTTTCCAAATCATCGGCATTTTTAATTGCTTACTAACAAGATTGATAGTGGGTATTGAAAAACTATCTGCAAATTGTGCAGGATGCCATTGAGTATAAGGATTAGGGTTGAAATGTAGCTGCTTTAAACTGGAGTTGCTTGCACGGAAGACATTGTTATTAATGCCATTAAATAAATCAACACCGGATAACCAGGCCAACGGAATAGTCCCCGTAAAGAAACCTGTGCCACCTTGTATACGCCAACCTGTTTTTATATTTTGATAAGTAAATGAGATGCGTGGCGTAAAAGCAGGTAATATATGTGTTGCGTCGCCTACTTGCGTATTTTCAATATTATAAACAGCAGCTATTTTTGGCAGTATATGTTCATTAAAAGATCGGTAAGGTTTTGGTGATCCCGCTATATTTTCTACAATAATCCTTATCCCTGTATGCACTTGCCAGTTACTGTTGAATCGTTTTTCTGATTGTAAAAAAATAGCAGCCCGGGTATATGTTAGGTGATTTGTTTTTTGGGTGTAAATCTCTCTTTCATAACTACCCGGTTTTTTGTTTTGTATGAAATCGGCTAACGCGTAATAGAAATAAGTGCCAAAACCATTGGGTTCAAAACTATTCCTGATGCGTGTATGATGAAGTTCTATACCAATATTATATGTATATTTTTCCTTTTCTAATTGAAATTTATTGTACAAAAAAAAATGTGTTTGTTTAACATTATTCTGCATGGCATCGGGTTGATTGCCCGTATATATCATCCCTTCTCCATCTAATATTCTTATAGCAGGAAAAGATCCTTGACCTGAAGATGTGTTATCATTATTTCTATATATACTTAATAATAATCGATTACTCTTCTTGTTCCACCATTTTTTATATTCGATATTCCCATACACTACATTACCTGAAAATTGCTTGGCACTATTACTTAAAAAAAGGGCGTAAGGATTACTGCTGTTATTATTTACTCGCTGGTATCTAAAACTTCTGAATGAGCATACCAATTTTTGGTTTCGATTGAATAGCCAATCAATACGTAGCGATATCTTGCTATTCTGGCGCCAATCAATAAATTCAGGCATTCCAATGTCATAGTGATATAAGGATTGTATAGTATTAGCAGCTAATTGTAATTGTTTTGGATTTTGCAAATTCCCTTTGTATCTCATAAAATCGAACCACTCATTTGCTTCGTGTTTAAAATAGTCGATGCTGCCGGCATAAAAAATTTTATTACGTATAATAGGTCCGTTGAGTTGCAATCCGATTCTTTGTTGCATTATTTTTCCCATACCTCTTTCTATGAAGTATTTCTGCCGGGCTTTATTTGTTCCCATTTTTGTGGTGATGTTAATAGCTCCACCAGCGAAATTGCCGATCGAAGCATCAAAATGGCTACTTAAAACCTGTACTTGTTCTACCTCTTCTGTTTGGATCGGGAACCCAAGCGTTTGTCCGCCTGCTACTCCTGTTGCTGATAAACCAAAAAGATCATTCTGTAAAGCTCCATCTATATAAATGGCATTGAGTCGCGGGTTTTGTTGGGCGATAGACAATCCTCCATTTTGCATCATATGAATTTGGGGGAATTGTTGAAACATTCCTCCATAAATACCATTACTCTTAACGAGCTCATATGCCTTTCTTACACCAAAAGAATAGTTACGAATGGGAATACTGCTCTTAACTAAAATATCTTTAAGTGTATTTAAATTTTCTTGTAGGTTGATATTAACTTGTATAGTTTCTCCAACTAATATTTCTATACCGTTAACAGTAGTTGAATCACCTACGTCTGTAATTACTTTCAATGTATAGGTTCCTATTGCGTCTATATTCGGAAAACGATAATATCCGTTTGCATCACTATAACTTGAATACTTTTCTTTATATGCGTTAACGGAAAGAATAATATATGCCCCTTTGATAGGATACCCACTCTTAGTGATATATCCGGCAATTTGTCCGCCTGTTTGTTGAGCGCTAGTATTTATCTGGATCAAAAAGTAGCTTATAATGAAACTCCATTTCATATATCAATACTAGTTGATACGAATTTTATAGGGTCGGGTAGATATACTGTTTTTGTTATTTTTTTCACGGTAAGCCCAGCTTCCGTAATTTTGCAGCAAATACCTAATATGTTGAACAGGATAGAGGAAGCGATTGAAGATATTCGTGCCGGTAAAATGATAATTGTAGTAGATGATGAAGATCGTGAAAATGAAGGCGACTTTATAATAGCAGCAAGATTTGCAACACCCGAAGTAATTAATTTCATGAGTAAAGAAGGGCGTGGACTAATTTGTGTAGCCCTTACCGAAGAAAGATGTGCAGAACTGGCATTAACGCCCATGGTTAGTTCAAACACTTCACTGCATGAAACGGCATTTACGGTGTCGGTAGATTTAATAGGGCAAGGAACTACAACAGGTATTTCTGCCGCAGATCGTTCCAAAACAGTATTAGCATTGATAAATCCAAATACAAAGGCATCGGATTTAGGCAGGCCCGGACATATATTTCCCCTAAAAGCAAAAGCAGGTGGCGTTTTGCGTAGGAGTGGACATACAGAGGCAACAGTAGATTTGGCGCGATTAGCAGGCTTAGAATCTGCAGGTGTTTTGGTAGAAGTGATGAATGAAGATGGTACGATGGCAAGGCTCCCACAACTAGAGATCATTGCCGAAAAATTCGGATTGAAAATTATTTCAATTAAAGACTTGATTGATTTCAGATTAAAAACAGATTCTTTAATCGAAGAACTCGTAAGAGTAGATATGCCAACTCGCTATGGGAATTTCAATTTAATAGCTTTTAAAGAAAAGTTGAGTGGTGCGGAGCATTTAGCTTTGATAAAAGGCACCTGGGCCGAAAATGAAGCGGTGCTTACAAGGGTTCATAGCAGTTGTTTTACAGGTGATATTTTAGGTAGTTTTCGCTGTGATTGTGGGGAACAATTACATAAAGCTATGCAGATGGTAGAACAAGAAGGGAAGGGTGTAATTCTTTATATGAACCAAGAGGGAAGGGGAATTGGCTTGATCAATAAACTCAAAGCTTATCAATTACAAGAACAGGGTATGGATACTGTAGAAGCTAATCTGCATTTAGGTTTTGGGATGGATGAAAGGGATTATGGTGTTGGTGCTCAAATATTAAGATATTTAGGTGTTCATCAGTTAAAACTCATGAGTAATAACCCGCGCAAACGTGCCGGCTTAAAGGGTTACGGTTTAGAAATCACAGAAATTATTCCGATAGAAGTTCCTCCAAACCCGCATAACGAAAAATACCTACAAACAAAGCGCGATAAATTAGGACATGAAATACTTAGAGGAGAAGGGTTGAAAGGTGAAAGGGAAAAGGTTGAATAGAGAAACAGAACAAAACTTCCCCTCCTTTGAGGGGACAAAGGGGTGAGTAAAACCTGATTGCTTTTAGTTGTGTTGAAAATTATAAGCTTCGTCTATACGCAGTATTGTTTGCAACAATACATTAGCCCCATTTTCCATATCTGTTAGGGTAGAAAATTCTTTGGGAGAATGACTGATACCGCCAATACTTGGAATAAAGATCATGGCAGACGGCGCTATTTTAGCCATCTCTTGTGTATCATGCCCTGCACCACTTTGCATCAACTTTGTTGTAAAGCCAAGGGCTTTAGCAGTGCTATTAATGGTCTGTTGCAATCCTTTATCGGTTAATGCAGGAATAGGTGCATTAGGCTGGCGATTAAAACTAATTTTTGTTTTGGTTACCGTAGCGATGGCAGTAGCCCGATGCTCTATTTTTTTGAATAACATCTCAATTTTCGCGGCGTCTAAATCGCGAATTTCTAATCCAAGTATAACTTTTCCGGGTATTACATTATATGCTCCGGGTTGAACCGCCAGCTTACCAACAGTACCCACTTGCGTACCTTTTACGCTTTTAATTTCTTCATTTACAGCGATAACAAATTTTGAAGCTGCAAGTAGAGCGTCCTGTCGCATATTCATAGGGGTTGCACCGGCATGGTTTGCAAAACCCTCTACAGTAACCTCCCAGTGTACAATACCTACAATTCCTTCTACTACACCAATTTGTATTTTCTCTCTTTCTAAAATACCTCCTTGTTCAATGTGTAATTCAAGCCAAGCATGTATATCTCCTTTTTTACGAATACAGGATTGTATATTTTCCGGATTTCCTCCGATGGCTTTAATTCCTTCTGCTTGTGTTAACCCACTCTGACTTTTTTGTTGTAACCCTTCGGTTGTTAAATGACCTGCCATAGCCATACTTCCGATTGTGCCCCCTTCCTCATTGGCAAAAATGATGAGTTCTAATGGATGCTCTGTTGTGATATTGTTTTCATTTAGTTTCTCCATTACTTCTAAAGCAGCAATAGAGCCAACTGCTCCGTCGTAATTACCACCATCGGGAACCATATCTAAATGAGAACCGAAACAAATAGGTTTTAATGCGTTGTTTTTGCCTTTTCGTTTGCCTATTATATTACCGGCTGCATCAATGGTTGGATTTAGCCCTGCTTTTTGCATTAACTCCATAAACCAGGCTCTTCCTTCTATATCTCCCTTCGTAAAGGCAACCCTATATCCTCTGCCTTTTTCGTCGACCCCAAATTTGGCGAGTTCAAAAATGCGTTGTTCAATACGTTTGGCATTTACCCGCAAGCTATTATTTTTTGTTGTACCCCTCGCCATTAAAGAACCGAACATGGTCATTCCAAGAGACGTTACGGTAGTATTCCGAATAAAAATTCTTCTATCCATATTCTATTGCTATCTTATCATCAAGTAAGATACAAGAAAAAATTGATGGGGCTTCGATTCGTAATATTTCTAGAGGCGATATTAATACCGCTATGGCTTTCGACCTACGGTCTTTTAGACTTCCTAACTTCCTTCTTTAGTGCTTCTACTTCCTTTTGTAGCTGAATTGTATAGAGTGTAAGTTCCTCTACTTTTTTAAGGAGTAGGCCATTCATTTTACCTAGATCCAGTCCTTCTTTCATTACTTCTTCAGTAGATTGTATATCGGGTAAATGCTTATTGGTTTGAATATATTTTTCCAGTTGGTTCAATGGCATCAAACTGTATTTTTTATCGAACACATGATCGAACCAATCTTTTGAGTTTTTGATAGCCACTTTTACTTTTTCTGTAAGGATTCCTTGTTCTACAAATAATTTATAGCCATCCACTTGTGTATTTACATCCCCGATTTTTACATGTCCTTCATAAGAATCAATAGAAAAGTATTCTTTTTCGGTTGGGTCGGTACCTCCTTTGAATGATATTTTAAATGTTTGTGGCGTTTTGATGGTATTATCTCCCGACACGCGAGCACCAACTGTCCACCAACTTGCATTTTTAGGATTTGAATAATCGCCATTAAAGAACATAATGGAAGGCTCGTTTTGTCCGCTCGACGCCCAATCATTAGTGAGTTTCAGTAAAATATTTTTATTACGTGTATTTCCTGCGCCTCTTTTTATTTCCAGAGGAGCAGTAGGGGTAAGCGTACCAATACCTGCAAAACCGCTAGGGGAGAGTATATTTTCTTTGGATTCTTTGCTGTTATCTGTTGATTCGGTGCTAGTGCGTATCTTACCGCTAGTACTAGGTCGTTGAGCCAATACTGTATTTACCAATAATAAACCAATAATGCCAAGGGTATAGAATATACGCTTCATAAGTTGAAGTTATAACCCCAGTATAACGAATTTTATGCGTAATTAGTATGCGCTAACGATGTGGGCGACCACTTTCTGTTTCTTCTCGTTCGTATTCTTTGTCGTAGGCTTTGATAATTGATTTTACCAAACGGTGGCGAACCACGTCTTCTTCGTTTAGTTCAATATGTGCAATGCCGTCTATATTTTTAAGGATACGCGTAGCTTTATCAAGTCCGCTGCGCATATTACGTGGCAGGTCTACCTGGGTAGGGTCGCCGGTAATAATGGCTTTTGCATTGGCTCCAATACGTGTTAAAAACATTTTTAGTTGAAGGTCGTTCGTATTTTGAGCTTCATCCAAGATAATAAAGGCATTATCCAATGTTCTACCCCGCATATAAGCCAATGGGGCAATTTCAATGGTGCGTGTGCTCATATAATAGCCCAACTTATCGGCAGGAATCATATCATCAAGGGCATCATATAAAGGTCTTAAGTAAGGGTCAATTTTTTCTTTGAGGTCTCCGGGTAAAAAGCCCAGGCTTTCTCCGGCCTCTACTGCAGGTCGGGTAAGAATTATCTTCTTCACCAATTTATTCTTTAGTGCTCTTACGGCTAATGCAACAGCAGTATATGTTTTACCCGTACCGGCAGGACCGATAGCGAATACGATATCATTTCGATCGGCTGCATGCACCATTTTCTTTTGATTTTGGGTACGTGCACGAACTGTTTTACCATTGGGACCGAATACCAAAATATCATTGGGATTGCGGTCTACAAAATTATCTACTACTTCAGCATCATCCCCACCGAGTATTTGTTCGAAATAGTTTTCGCTAAGATGACCGTTACGTTGCAAATATTGAACGATGAGGTCAATTTTTTCACGAGCTGTTTCAATTTGTTCGGGGGCACCGCTTAGTTTTAACTGTGTTCCCCGTGAGAGAATTTTCAATAGTGGGAACTTCTTCTTAAGTAAATCTAACTTTCCGTTGTTTACGCCAAAAAACTCGATAGGATTAACGGTTTCGAGGCTGATGATGGTCTCTGTCAATCTGCTTCTATTTAGTAATTTTAAAGAATGGATTCTTACTAATCTTCTTCATCAAATTTAATTCGTATTAATGCACATTTCCTAATCATTCTTATACACAGATGTGGAAAGAATAGGGGAAAGGTAATAGGTGAAAGATATAAGCTAAAAGATGTAAGGTGAAAGGAATAAAATGTTTATAATTATATAACTTTCAACTTTGCGATTGTTTCGATAGGATCTGTTGATTTAAAAACAGTATTGCCCGCTACTAAAACATCTGCACCGGCAGCTACAATATCCGGAGCGTTTTCAATTGTTACCCCACCATCAATTTCTATTAATGCTTTGCTATTAGTGTTGATGATCATTTCTTTTAAAGAAACTATTTTGTGTAATGTTTGTGGAATGAATGTTTGTCCGCCAAAACCCGGGTTCACACTCATCAAACAAACAACATCTATATCCTCAATTATATCTGCTAAAAAAGTTACCGAAGTATGTGGGTTCAACGCCACACCGGCTCTCATTCCTAAAGATTTTATTTGCTGAATATTTCTGTGTAAATGAGTACAAGCTTCGATATGTACAGTTAAAATATCTGCACCCGCTTCCTTAAATGCAGTAGCATAATTGCCGGGTTCTTCAATCATTAAATGTACATCGCAAACTTTTGTTGTGGCTTTACGAATATGTGCAATTACCGGTATCCCAAAACTAATATTGGGAACAAATCTTCCATCCATTACATCTAGATGAAACCAATCGGCCTTGCTATTATTGAGCATGGTACAATCGCGCTCCAGGTTTAAAAAATCGGCACTTAATAATGAGGGTGCTATGATTGGCATGATAGTGTTATTTCAATTTTTGTAAAGCAATGGCTGCTTCTTTTAAACTCGTATCAAATCTGAGTGCCTGCTCATAATGCAAAATAGCTTCTTCTTTCTTGCCCATCATTTCATTACATTTCGCGACCCAATAATAAGCATCTGCATACTGCGGATTTAACGGAATTATAGTGGCAAAGATAGTTGCTGCCTGCTGATAATTTTTGTGGTCATACAAAATAAATCCCTTTTCCATATAGGCTTCATAATAACGATAATCGGAATATATGCATGAATCAAAGGCGGCTGTGGCCATATTCGAATTGCCGATTCTACTGTAATAGACTCCTCTAATGAAATGCACATGTGGCTCAATACTTTTTTGAGGGAATAATTTTGATGTATTAGCAGTAACATTAAGTACCCTGGGGTCTTTTCTTTCGGCCATTAAATTAGCCAACGATAACATGGCTTCGGGGGTGGGGTATACCCTGTTCGCCTCAATATAAAAACCAATGGCTCCGGTAGTATCTTTTATTTGCTCCGCTAATTGTGCTCTTTTTACCCATAAGCCCTGATTATTGCTGTCTGTTGATAAGGCTTTGTCCATTCTAACGGCAGCTTGCAGTAAACTGTCTTTTCCCGTGTTAATCTTTACCCTCGGGTTATCACATCCAATAGTAGCAATATAAATTAATAAAACAACGACAATATACCCTTTCATACAACAAAAATAACTTATCTGAAGAGGGTACGCTAAAAAGCAGGCAAAAGATTTTGTATATGTCTGTACATTTGAAATCTATTTAACGTTTATATGAGAAAAACAATACTCTATCTATTTAGCTTACTCTTCTCTGTTTCCATAACGGCCCAGCCTAAACAAGCTGCCGGAGATTCTTTATTATTTGCAGGGGAGGGGCATTTTAAAAATATTCAACAGTTAACTTTTGGGGGTGATAATGCAGAAGCGTATTGGAGTTACGATAGTAAGTATTTGATTTTTCAAAGAACAAATCCTAAAGAAGGGTTAAACTGCGATCAAATTTTTATTGGTAAAGTACCTGAAAAAATGGGGGACCCCTTTACCTATAAAATGATTAGCTCAGGAAAAGGAAGAACTACTTGCGCGTATTTCTTGCCCGATAATAAACATATTATTTATGCATCTACACATGAAGGTAGTGCTGATTGTCCGCCTTTACCCGATCGCTCGAAATATGGTAATAAGTATATCTGGCCGTTGTATGATAGCTATGATATTTATATGGCTGATCGTAATACGGGAAAAATTGTAAAAAAACTTACTACAACAAAAGGATATGATGCAGAAGCTACTTTATCGTACGATGGTAAGAAAATGATTTATTGCAGTGTAAAGGATGGTGATCTGGATCTATATGTAATGGATCTGGCAAGCGGTAAAGAAAAGCGTATAACGAATACATTAGGATATGATGGCGGTGCATGGTTTTCACCGGATGGTAAAAAAATTGTATGGCGTGCCAGTAGGCCGAAAACGGAAGCGGATGTAAAAGAATACAAGGATCTACTAAAGGAGGGATTAGTGGCGCCAACTAGTATGGAAGTGTGGGTAGCCAATGCAGATGGTACAGATGCTAAGCAAATAACAGCTTTAGGGCAAGCCAATTGGGCCCCTAATTTTACAGCTGATAGCAAGCGCATCATTTTTTGTAGTAATCACGAGTTTAAAAGAGGCTTCCCTTTTAACATGTATATGATCGATCTCGACGGATCCAATATGCAGAAAATTAGCAGGGATAAAGGGTTTGATGCTTTTCCTATGATCAGCCCTAATGGTAAGAAAATAGTATTCGCTTCTAATAGAAATAATGGAGGTACCCACGATACGAATTTATTTGTGGCAGATTGGGTGGATTAGGCATTTTAATCTACAATCTTCAATTTACAATCTGATAATTAAGATTGAAGTCGCCTAGGCGAACCAGATTGTAGATTCCAGATTGAAGATTCATAATTTATTTATCTTCGAACAAATTTTCTATTATGCAAACCGGACTAGTTCATCTTCATAATCTGCTACGTTGGATCATTTTAATTCTTTTATTGGTTTCCATTTATAAGGCCTATACCGGTTGGAAGTCTGCTGGCGAATTTAAAGCCGGAGATAAGAAAATATGGTTATTTACCATGATTGCATCACATATTACTTTGCTATTAGGACTATACCAGGTTGCACTTGGAAGATATGGCATTTTCACTACTACGCTACCAGAAGGTACTTCATTCATGAAAGATAAATTCTATCGCTTTTATTGGCTGGAGCATCCTTTATTAATGATTATTGCCATTACACTAATAACCATCGGCCATGCTACAGCTAAGAAAAATATTAGTGCTGAACAGAAATATAAAAAAGCATTCTTTCTATTTCTGATTGCATTGATAGCTATACTGGCAGCGGTACCCTGGCCATTCCGTGAATTAATTGGCCGACCCTTATTACCCGGAATGTAGTTATGCTTTCCAGCTTTCTTTCATTACTGTAATAAACTGTTGCATTTCTTCCAGCGTACCTACACTTGCTCGAGCCCATTTTTCGCCATAGTAGGTATCTGAACGAAGGAAGATCTTTTTCTTGAGCATATCTTCTGCAAAATTGCCGGCATAATTACCTAGTGGGAAAAACAGGAAATTGGTATAGGAAGGAACACAATTTATACCTAGTTTCTTCAACTCATTATAACCATAAGTGCGCGCTATTTCATTTTTAGCAATGCTCATTTTTTGATGCGCTTTATCTTTCATACTTGCCTGTGCAGCAGTCATCGATAATACACTCATACCGAATTGGGCACGCGCAAAATAATTATCTTCTAAAGCCTTGATATAAGTAGGGTTGCCAATAACAAAACCAACCCGTAATCCTGCCATGGCATGTACCTTAGAAAAGGTATTCACAACAATAATATTTGGATTTTTTTCAATCAAGCCAATCATCGATTCATTATCAGGAGCTTCTAAGAAATCGATATAAGCTTCATCAATTACAACTACTGCTTTTTTTGATGCTTCTATACAAAAAGCTTTTAAGACATCGGGCTTCAGTATCGTACTCGAAGGATTGGCCGGGTTGCAAACATAAACAAGTGCTGTTTCATTATTGATAGCTGCAAGCATGGCTCCTAAATCATGCTTCTTATCGGCAGTGAGTGGTACTTCAATTACGGTAGTCCCGATTTTTTTTGCGGTCGTAGGTAATATGCCAAAAGTGGGGAAGGCTGTTACCAAATTGCCTTTACTAAAATGCCTTGGCAATAATCCTAAGGCTTCGCCTGAACCGGGCGTCAGTAGTACTTGTTTGATATCTACCTTATGTAAATCTGCAATTTCTTTTTTAAGTGTTTGTAAAGAAGCAATATTATACTGGTATCTATTGGCTTCTCCCAATAAATTCATAATGGCCTCTTTTGCTAGAGGTGCGATCCCATAGGGGTTTTCATTAGAGCTTAAATTTACTAAACCGGAAGCAGCGCCGTAGCTTTTTAAAATGCCTTCTTCATTGCCCATAGTTGGTATACGTACACCTAAACCTATAGCGGCCAAAGAGCTATATTTTAGCCAGTTTCTGCGGTTGATGGGAGCTTGCATGGGAATTATTTTCCCAGTAAAATACGGAATATTTTATTACGGTAATAATTCAATTTTTAACACCCTATACATTTCTTCAAATAATTGTTCTCGGGTATAAGGTTTGGGCACATAACCACTCATGCCTGCGTTATTAAATGCGATACTGGTATTACTGTCGAGCTCATGAGCTGATAAACCAATAATGGGGGTATTACGCGTAGAAGCTGAGGGGTGCTTTTTAATAGCGATCGTAGCTTCTATACCATCCATTTCCGGCATTTCAATATCCATTAAAATTAAATCATAATCCTGTTGGGTAACTTTCTCTAAAACCTCTCTTCCATTATCGGCAGCATCAATATAAAAGCCTCCATGCTTCACTAAAATTTTGGTAAGCAATAGTTGATTAATTTCATTATCATCAGCTACCAATAATTTATACGACCTGCTCATTTTTACATGCTGGTAGGTATTTTCAACTACAGCCTGCTTTTTGGTATTTACCTTATCATCAATGGCAACGGGTATTCGTACACTAATGGTTGTCCCTTTCCCTTCTTCTGAATCTATTTGCATATCTCCTTGCATCAAATCCAGAATTTTTTTAACAATCGATAGCCCTAGCCCATGCCCTTCAATTTCTGTTGTATGAAATTTTGTAAAACTATCAATAGCTATCTCTTTTTTCGTACCTGCTTTATTACCAGGGAAACCAATACCCGTATCGATCACTTCAATCAGTAGGAACATTTTTTTATCTGCTACCGGCCCGGCTTTGATGCTTAAAGTGATGCTGCCTTGATGTGTAAACTTGTAGGCATTATCTAAAAAGTTGATAAGGATCTGTAATATTCTTACTTTATCTCCGATTAAATAGTTGGGGAT
The DNA here is from genome assembly GCA_902168225.1 of uncultured Flavihumibacter sp. Classification (GTDB taxonomy): domain Bacteria; phylum Bacteroidota; class Bacteroidia; order Chitinophagales; family Chitinophagaceae; genus Sediminibacterium. The sequence continues at coordinate 40,586 of CABHOW010000151.1, forward strand.
AGATGCCTCTATTTCCATTTTATATGCCAAATGCTTAGTCGCCATTTTGGGCACATAAATTTTTTCAAGATGGGTCATCAGATCAGAAAAATCGAAAGTTTTATTTTCAATTTTTAAAGCGCCGGCTTCTATCTTCGATATATCCAACAAATCGTCTATTAATCCTTTGGCATGTAATGTTGTTTGGCGAATGGTTTGTATCATTTCTTGCTGCTCATAATTCAGCCCCGTCCTCTCCAATAAATCTACAAAGCCTAAGATGGCTCCCAGAGGGGTGCGCAAATCGTGACTAATATTCGCCAAGAACTTATTTTTAAATGCTTTCTCTGCTACCAGCTGCCGATTTTTTGCCGCTTCAAAATGATTGCTTAAAGCCAGTTCATTTTTTTCTTGTGAAATGCCTTGGATATATTCGTAGTGCTCTGTGAAGTCGTAAATAATTAAAAAAGGGTTTTCATCAGAGGTACCGGTATGCAATTCAATATCATAATATTGTGATTTATTATTTGCATCCGGTATCACAACGCAGTTAAAAGGGATATGCTGGTTCTCTTCGATAACTAGTGCGGATATGGTTTCAAAGAAAGGATCAAGATCAGTGATATCACTGCCGATTGTTAGTGGGAATAAATGATTGTCGGATGCTATTACCTGCCCTTCTCTGTTCAAGAGTACTACCTGATTTTTGGGTGTGATCAATTTTTCCCGAATAGTATCTATCATGTGCCTAACATTTTACTTACTAATTGCATAAAAACATTTTCTACATTCTCACCTGTTTTAGCACTTGAAAAAAAATCGATTTCTAAATTTTGTATGGCCAATACTTTTTGGAATTCTTCAATATTGATCAAGTCGGATTTATTAACAAGTTTAATAACAGGTACTTTTGGGTAGTTTTTTTCTAAAAAAATCAACTCTTCTTTTAGGTTCTGGTAGGTTGTATCGCGGGTAGGATCTATCACAAATACAAACCCGGAAGTGCCTAATAAATAAGATGTTCTGCTTTGATTAATATTTTCTTTGCCCTCAATATCCCAAAGTACAAGGGTAATATCTTCTCCTTTATAGGGTACTGTTTTCTTCAAAATATGTACCCCTATAGTTACCTGATAACTGTCTGAAAAAATATTTTGCACAAACCTTCGTATCAGCGATGATTTCCCTACGCCGTAATGGCCCACTAACACTATTTTTTTGGATACACTCATGATGCAAAAAAGTTAGCCAATTTGTTGGCGATCATTAATTTATCCACTTCTCCTTTCATGTATTGCTCAGAGAAATCAAATAATTTATCTTCTAATTTACTGCGGAAGCTATCATCGGCGGGCCCAGATATAACAACAGCGATATAATAGGATGAAAAGTTTTGAATATGAATTTTATACAATTCATATTGTATGAGTTCCAAGCTTTGTTGCCCACCTTGAAAAGCGTCTTCTACAAAGCTTTTGATGGCAGTTAACATCCCGGATATCATATCTTCATCAACCGTTGCATGTTTTGTATAGGAACCGATGATCAGTCCGGATCCTTTTTCAATCACAAATACTTGTTCAATTTCCGATTTGATTAGCTCGATCGTTTTTGGGGTTCCTTTTTTGGATTTGCTTCTAAAAGAAAAAATTGAAAAAGTATTACGTAGTTGTTTATTAATATTTTCTTGTAAGATTGCGATCTCTTTTTGGATATATTTCTTGATCATTTTACCAATGATCGGAAACAAGGCATCCACAACCCTGTCTTGCGAATTTTTTATTTCTTCGCTCAAGGCTTGGGTAATAACGGGTCCTAATTTTTCCGGGATCTCGCTTGTATACTTATCCAAGCGTTTAGTAACAATAGTATCCATCTTACCCGGTAATTCTTTATCGAGCTCATCGAGCCTTTTAAAAATTCGTTGGGCAGCATTCCAGTCCTCATTGAGTATGAGGCGTTTCAGGTGCAGAAGTTTCTCACTATCGTTCATGCCCTGTTATTCTTTCATTATTTTTTCACCTAATTCAATCAATAAACTTCCGAGTTTATACTTATCCGTTTTCTTTTGCTCAAGGGCGTCTGTTAATTTACCCGTATTCGTTTCTAAATCTTTCAACTTGGCATTAATATCATTGATGAGGTTGTTGATAGCGGTATAAATTTCGCTGCGGGTTTGAGCGATGTATTGGTCTACATCTGCTTTTTTCTGATCGATTGTTTTTCGCAATACTTCGAATTCTTTCTCGATCTGTTCCATATTCTCACCAAAAATTAAATTTTTGATGGTTTCTATCCTATGCGTTGAATCGGGGGCGCCTCCGGTTGGGTTATAATCTGTACTCATATTAATACATTCAGAGCCCCTAAAATAAAGTAAAGTTCCCTAATTTCATGCTTTAATATTGCTATGCCACACTATCTCTCGCGAGGTTCCGTGCCTCATAAACGTCATACCCAGTTCAGAAAACCCGATGGGGGCTTGTATTCTGAGCAGTTATTCTCAACGGAAGGCTTTAGTAATGATTATTCCTTGCTATATCATATACATACTCCTACACAAATCATTGCTACCGATCAACCTTATGCTGTAGCCCCTGAAGTGGCGGAGGAGAAAATGCTTAAGCACCGTAGTTTTGAAGGCTTCAACATAAAGCCCCAACCAGATTTTTTATGGAGCAGAAAGCCTGTATTAGTAAATAATGATTGCCATATCGTATTGGCAGCCCCCCAGTCTGGAACCGATGGATATTTTTATAAGAATGCAGATGCTGATGAAATGCTTTTTATACATGAGGGGAGTGGGGTCGTAAAAACACAATATGGGCAATTACCTTTTAGTTATGGGGATTATGTAGTGATACCCCGCGGAACCATTTACCAGATTGATTTTGCCACTGGGGATAACAGATTATTTATCGTAGAAAGTTTTAGCCCCATCAGGTATCCTAAAAGATATGTAAGCAAAGGCGGACAATTACTGGAGCATGCCCCTTATTGTGAGCGGGATATTCGGGGGCCTGAAAATTTGCAAAGCTTTGATGAACAGGGCGATTTTTTGATTAAGACGAAGAAAAAGGGGGTCATGTATGGTTTGCATTACGGCACACATCCATTTGATGTGATAGGCTGGGACGGGTACTGCTATCCATTTATATTTAGCATTCACGATTTCGAGCCTATTACCGGTAGGGTACACCAACCTCCACCCGTGCATCAAACTTTTGATGCCCATAATTTTGTGGTTTGTAGTTTTTGTCCGCGACTTTATGATTACCATCCACAAGCCATTCCCGCACCTTACAATCACAGTAATATTGATAGCGACGAAGTGTTGTATTATGTAGATGGAGATTTTATGAGTAGAAAAAATGTTACCAGAGGTATGATAACACTTCACCCTGCGGGTATACCACATGGGCCCCACCCGGGTGCTGTGGAGAAAAGTATCGGTAAGCGAGAAACCGGTGAATTAGCGGTTATGGTAGATACTTTTCATCCCTTGCAATTAACCAAGCAGGCACTCGAAATCGAAAATGAAGGATATACGATGAGTTGGGCGGAGTGAGGTATGTACGTGAATTAAGAATTATAAATTAAGAATTATGAATTAAGGGTAATGATGCCAAAAACAATTCCTAATTCCTAATTCTTCCTTATCTTCCCTTTACAAAACGAAAAGCTATATGATTAAATTCAGTGACATCAAAGTAGGCGATTATATGCTAGGGGAGTTCGATGGAAAAATGTGGCAGGGTCAGGTTACCGGCTTAAATGGTAATGAAAAACAAGTATGTTTAAGAACCGATGTTCAAGAGTTTTGGTTCCATACCGATCAACTGCATCCGTTCCCACTGAGTGATGATGCCATGAAGATTTTGAAATTTAATAAGCATATCAACGAAGATGGCTCAGTAAAATATATGAAGGGATCTTTCAGATTGGTTATTCCAAAAGCCAACGATTTCTCTTCTATCGAAATGTGGTACCGGGAAGATCGTCGTCATCACCCCGATGTACAATACGTACATCAGCTTCAAAATCAGTACCACGATATGACCAAAATACACTTAACTACGGCTCCAATGTAGTTTTTTTCCACTTTTTTGGCAGTTTTTTCCACCTTTTTTTCCTTTTTCAGGATAGAACTACTATCTTTGCAGCCCCAAAAACAGTATGTCGAAACAGCCGCTGATTAAACAAGATGGAGTAATTCTGGAAGCATTGAGCAATGCTATGTTCAGGGTGAAGTTAGAAAACGGGCATGAAATACTGGCTACTATATCAGGTAAAATGAGGATGCACTATATCCGTATTTTACCGGGTGATAAGGTAGGGGTGGAGATGAGTCCATACGATTTAAGTCGCGGAAGAATCATTTTCAGGTATAAATAAAGAAATAGAAAAAAGCAATAAAATGAAAGTAAGAGCTTCCATTAAAAAACGCAGTGCCGATTGCAAGATCGTGAAGCGCAAGGGGAAATTATTTGTAATTAATAAAAAGAATCCTCGCTTCAAGCAGCGTCAAGGCTAATTAAATAATAAACTGTATAAATTAAAATAGAATATGGCTCGTATTGCCGGTATTGACTTACCAAAGAATAAAAGAGGGGAAATTGGTCTGACCTATATTTTTGGTATCGGACGTTCAACTGCTCAGTATATCCTTACCAAAGCTGGTATTGATTTCGATAAGAAAGTAAACCAGTGGAATGATGAAGAGCAAGCAGCTATCCGTAATATCATTAATAATGAGTTCAAGGTAGAGGGTGCTTTACGTAGTGAAGTGTCTATGAGTATTAAGCGTTTATTGGATATTGCTTGTTACCGTGGATTACGTCATCGTAAGGGATTGCCGGTACGTGGACAAAGAACAAAAACCAATAGTCGTACCAGAAAAGGTAAGCGTAAAACAGTAGCCGGTAAGAAGAAGGCAGCTAAGAAATAACAAACATTAGTCTTTCGCAGATGCGGAAGGCTTTTGCTTTTATATAAATCCTGCGTATTGGATATCCGCCGAAGGCGGAAGGAGAAAAACAGGTTCCCGCTGAGGGATATTTTTAAAAAGAAAGACTACCTAAAAAGAACAAAATGGCAAAACCGCAAAAAGCACAAAACAGTGCGAAAGCCGCCGCTAAAAAAAGAGTGGTTAAAGTTGATGCTGCAGGTGAAGTAAGAATCTCTGCTACTTTCAACAATATTATTATCAGTTTTACCAATAAAACCGGACAAGTAATTAGTTGGAGCAGTGCCGGTAAAATGGGATTTAAAGGATCTAAGAAAAATACTCCTTACGCTGCGCAAATGGCTGCCTCTGATGCTGCTAAAGTAGCTTCTGAAGCAGGTTTGAAGCGTGTTGAAGTATTTGTAAAAGGTCCGGGAGCGGGCAGAGAAGGGGCTATTCGCTCAATCTCTCAGTCGGGTATTGAAGTAATATCAATTAAAGATGTTACCCCGATGCCACACAATGGTTGCCGTCCTCCGAAACAAAGACGCGTTTAATTTTTTGAGCCAATAAGGTTTCATTTAACAAAAGGTTGCCCGATTTATTTTTTACGATTTTTAACCGATCGGCGCAACGAATACTAAAAAAATCGAAATGAAAAAAAGCTATGGCACGTTACACAGGTCCTAAGACCAAAATTTCTAGAATCTTCGGCGAACCTATTTTAGGGAATGCCAAGTGGCTGGGTAAAAACAGCAACCCTCCGGGGCAGCATGGTGCTGCTCGTAAGCGTAAAACATTAGGTGAATACGCATTACAGTTAAGAGAGAAGCAGAAAGCAAAATACACTTATGGTGTATTAGAGCGCCAGTTCCGCAAAACCTTTGAAGAAGCACAGCGCCTTAAAGGTGTAACCGGTGAAAACCTCATCAAATTATTAGAAGCTCGTTTGGATAACACTGTTTTCCGTATGGGATTAACAGCAAGCCGACCAGAAGCTCGTCAATTGGTGAATCACAAACACATCACCGTTAACGGAGAAGTGATGAACGTTCCTTCTTACTCTTGTAAGCCCGGCGACGTAATCGCTTATAAGCCTAAGAGTGCCGATAACTCAGGTGTTACCAGCAAAACACGCGGTAAGAACCCTAAATTTGGATGGGTAGATTGGAATGAAAGTGAAAAGAAAGGTACTTTCATCACTTACCCAGAACGTGAAAATGTTCCTGAAAATATTAAGGAGCAATTGATCGTAGAATTGTACTCTAAGTAATTTCTCCATTCATCACCGTAAACAGAAAAACAAATTTCTATTATGGCTATATTAAGCTTCCAAAAGCCCGATAAAATCGTTTTACAAAAAGTAACAGATTTTGAAGGACAGTTTGAGTTCCGTCCGCTTGAACCCGGATACGGTTTAACCATCGGAAACGCACTTCGCCGTGTATTATTAAACTCACTTGAAGGCTATGCTATCGTGGGTATTAAAATAGATGGAGTAGATCATGAATTTGCTACTATCAAAGGCATCACCGAAGATGTAACCGAGATCATTTTGAATTTAAAACAAGTTCGTTTTAAAAAGCAAGGGGATCATGATTTGGCTAATGAAAAAATCAATCTTTCTATAAAAGGTCGTACTGAGTTCAATGCAGGAATGATCGGTGAATTATCATCTGCATTTCAAGTGATGAACCCAGAGTTGGTAATCTGTACCATGGACCCAACTGCTAAGATTGATATTGAATTAACAATTGCACGTGGCCGCGGCTATATTCCTGCAGAGGAAAATAAAATTAAAGATGCACCGTTCGGATTTATCGCTATCGATTCTATTCATACACCCATCAAAAACGTTAAATACGCAATTGAAAATTATCGTGTAGAACAAAGAACCGATTACGAAAAATTAGTATTGGATGTGGTTACCGATGGTACTATCCATCCGGAAGAAGCTGTTAAACAAGCTTCTCGCATTCTTATTCAACACTTAATGATCATTACCGACGAGAACATCACTTTCGATAACAAAGAAGATAAGAAAGAAGATGTGGTAGATGAGCATGTATTGCAATTACGTAAAGTATTGAAAACACCATTGGAAGATTTAGATCTTTCCGTACGTGCCTTCAATTGCTTGAAAGCCGCTAAAATCAATAGCTTAAGCGAACTCGTTCAATATGAACAAGAAGATTTGATGAAGTTTAGAAACTTCGGTCAGAAATCATTGTCTGAAATTGAACAAGTATTAACAGAAAGAGGGCTCAGCTTCGGAATGGATCTGGGTAAACTCGGACTAGATAATTTAGATAATTAATTTTTACACATCTTGTATTCCTTGACACGGTACAAGATAAAAACAACAAGTCATGCGTCACGGAGATAAAATCAACAACCTCGGCCGCAAAAAAGCACACAGAGTAGCTTTATTGCAAAATTTGGCCAGCCAGTTAATTACGCATAAGCGTATCGTTACCACTTTGGCAAAAGCAAAGGCTTTAAGAGCATATGTAGAGCCATTGATTACAAAAACTAAGAAGAATGCTTCTGCTGCCCAAATTAGTCACAACCACCGGTTGGTGTTTGCTGAACTACAAGATAAAGCAGCTGTTAAGGAACTCTTCACTGTAATTGGTCCGAAAATCGCTTCTCGCCCGGGTGGATATACCCGTATCTTAAAATTAGGTATACGTCCGGGTGATAACGCTGAAAAAGCATTGATCGAATTAGTTGATTTCAATGAGATCTATGGTAAAGCAGCCGATAAAGCAGCTGAACCTGCTAAGAAAACACGTCGTAGCCGTTCAACTACTAAGAAAGCAGAAGCAGCTCCCGCTGCCGAAGCACCTGTAGCCGAAGCTGCTGCACCGGAAACAACATCTACTGAAGAAAAAGCAGCTGAATAAGTACATGCAATTTCCTCATCATAAAAAAAGGCAAAATCGTTTCTCGGTTTTGCCTTTTTCTTTTTAACATGTTTAAAAATTAAAATAGCTATTTGCTTTTTTTTAATTTCTTTTGCACCGATAAATAAGCTGATACATGCCTGTTCAAAAACAACCCGCCGTTTTACTGTTAGCAGACGGACATCTATTTTATGGTAGTGCTTTTGGTAAAATAGGTACTACAACCGGAGAAATTTGTTTTAATACCGGTATGACAGGTTACCAGGAAGTATTTACTGATCCCAGTTATACCGGCCAAATACTCATTATGAACAATGTGCATATTGGGAATTATGGGGTTAAAGAATCGGATGTAGAAAGTAGCTCAGTTAAAATACGTGGACTCATTTCAAGAAACCTAGAAGAGCAATTTAGTCGGATACTGGCTTCTGAAAATTTAAATGCTTATTTACAAGCTAATCATATCGTAGCCATAGACGGGGTAGATACACGTGCCCTCGTTGCACATATTCGTACTAAAGGAGCTATGAATTGTATCATTAGCTCTGAAACGAATGATATAGCTGCACTAACTAAAGAACTGAATGCCACACCTAATATGGATGGGCTTGAACTGGCTAGCACCGTTAGCACAAACGAAGAATATGAGCTAGGTGATCCTAATGCGGCAATTAAAGTGTCAGTTTTAGATTTTGGTATCAAACAACATATCCTTGCATGTTTGGTTTCTCGCGGTGTACATGTGCGTGTGCACCCTGCTAAAACAGCATATAGCAGATTAAAGGCTTTTAACCCCAACGGATACTTTATTTCTAACGGTCCCGGCGATCCTGCCGCAATGCCTTATGCAATAAGCACTGTTAAAGATATATTAGCAGAGAAAAAACCGGTATTCGGTATTTGCTTAGGTCATCAGCTATTAGCATTAGCAAATGATATACCTACTTTTAAAATGCATCACGGACATAGAGGCTTAAATCATCCGGTAAAAAATATCATTACAGGACAATGTGAAATTACTACTCAAAATCACGGTTTCGGGGTAGACCCAACGGCAGTTCGTACGCATGAAAATGTAGAAATTACGCATGTAAACTTAAATGATGATTCTATTGAGGGTATTCGCTTAAAAGATCGCCCTGCATTCAGTGTTCAATATCACCCAGAAAGTACACCCGGTCCGCACGATAGCAGGTATTTATTCGATAATTTCGTAGGGATGATGGGGAGTTAGGGAATAGGGTATAGGCTATAGACGATAGAAGTGGTTAGTGGATAGTGCATAGTGTATAGTGGCTTGTGTTAGTGGTTAGTGAGGAGCCAAGCGATGGCAAGTTCATATCCCCTTAAACCTAAGCCAAAGATACTTCCTGCACATTTAGCACTTACATGAGAAAATTTTCTGAAGTCTTCTCTTGCATGTACATTACTAATATGTACCTCAACAACTGGTGCTTTAACAGCTGCAATGGCATCGCCTATGGCAATAGAAGTGTGTGTGTATGCTGCAGGATTTAAAATAATACCATCCATAGAGAACCCGTATTCTTGTATTGCATTCACTAATTCCCCTTCAATATTTGATTGAAAATAAACTAGTTCAGCTTCTGGGAATTTTGTTTTTAATTTTTCAAAAAACTGATCAAAAGATTCATTTCCGTAAATATCGGTCTCACGCTTTCCTAATAAGTTGAGATTTGGACCGTTAATAATTGCAATTTTCATTCTTCTAAGATATAAAACTTATGCATATTAACACTACGCACTATACACTAGTCACTACTCACTACTCTTAAGTAAACAAGCACTTTATCTGAAAGTGATATGCTGTTCCCCCCAATATTAAAATCGCGTCGATTAATCTCGAAACTACCTTCAAATAAATTGCCTGCCTCTATTTTTTTTACAGTAAAAGGGAACTGTATTTTTTCACGCTTACCTTTCATTGTAAGTACCCCTTCAAACAAGTATTTGTTATCAGCTTGTTGCTTGATAGCTGTACTCGTTAGGGTAATAGTAGGGTAGTTTGCAATATCAAAATAGCTAGATTTTTTTAAATGATTATCCCTTGCCTGGATACCTGTGTTAATAGTAGCTGTAGATACTGTAGCTTCCAAGCTAGATGTAGCAATGTTTTGCGGGTTCCAATGAATATTTTTTTTCAGATCACTGAAGGTTCCTTTTGTAGCTATACCAAAATTATTAATGGTAAAACTTACCTCCGATTGTGCATGTATGGCTTGTAAGTAAACGAATATTAAAAGAAATAGGAATAATCTTTTTTTCATTTTATATTATTTCTGTAATACGAAAAATAAATAAAAATGTTTACATCAATTTAAAAATGATAAGAAAGGGCTATCAATCCATATAACGACTTATGACGGAATCGATCGTTCTCTATACAATTTTGTACCTGCACTTTTGTATTTGTTTTATATTCATTGAATAAAAATGAAGTTCCTGCCCGAACGCTCCATTTCTTATCAACTTTGTACCTAACAAATAGTTCACTGTTTAAGCTACCCAAATCGTTATCACTAATCAGTAAAAGATTGAAGGCAGTTGGTTTAGCTTGCACTACACTACTAGCGCCGTTATGGCTATATATGCCCGTTTTTTGTGTGCCAAAACTAAAGCCTATCAGATCAATATTAAACCCGGCACTCCATTTAGAAGAAAACTGATATTCGCTATTGAACGATAAATTAAGCGAATTTATTTGTGACTTACCAACAAAAAAACTGTCTATATTGGCAGGTATATTTTCAGCAAATAAAACACCCGGACCTGTTTTACCACTTGTTAATCTTGCATCAGCAGTTTCATAATATTTATCAATTGCAAATGAGCTGGTTAAACGTACCCCTACACCCAATTTAAATTTCTGGCTCTTTCTAAGTCCCCAATAATTTACCCATGAGCCAGATATTATCTGCTGATTACTTCCGATACCAATACCAAGATCAAGTAGTGAAGTAGATTTTTTTTGCTGGGCAGCTAAGCTCATTGAAATGAAGAGAATACCTGTGAGTAAACTTAATTTATTCATTGGTTTGATTTTTGATCTATACGTTGGGTTGTTGGTGCTACTTACAGAGGACGACTTCTTTTTTTAGGCTAACTTTACATTTTTGAATGGCTTTAACAAATACATATACCCGTAAAACAATTTTGCTGATCATCATAGCTGCAGCTGTAAAGCTGGCTGTAAGTCCATTTTTGGAATTGGGCAATGATGAAGTGTATTACTGGACTTATGCCATACGACCGGATTGGAATTATTTCGACCATCCGCCTATGGTAGGGTTACTTATACGGTTTACTACTTTTAATTTGAACTGGGTATCTGAATTCTCTATTCGTTTGGGTAGCGTAGTATGTGCAGCGTTAAGTACTTGGTTTATTTTTAAAACCGGTAAGCTGTTAAGTAGCGAACGTGTAGGCTGGTATGGAGCTTTACTTTATACTGCTTCCATATATACTACATTTATTGCAGGCTTTTTTATTTTGCCCGATTCTCCTCAAATGCCTTTCTATACGGCTGCATTATATGTGATGGTACATATCATACAAAAGAGAAATGAGGTGAATAGTTGGAGTACATGGCTTGTACTGGGCTTACTTATCGGATTGGCTGCTTTATGTAAAGTGCACGGATTATTTTTATGGATTGGGTTTGGCTTATTTATTCTTATAAAGCGAAGAAGTTGGTTACTGAACCCGAGACTATATGTAGCCGGTATCATCAGTGTATGCTGCTTATTACCCATTTTATACTGGAATATCCGCAACGATTTTATTACTTACAAGTTTCATTCAGGTAGGGTAACACATAGCGGTATAGATATAACCTCTTTCATGAGGGAATTAGCAGGTGAGTTTGCTTATCAAAACCCCATTGTATATGTATTAATTATTATCGCTATCATAAGCTTTTTACGTGGTGACCTTCGGTTCCGACAAAGTAGGGTTAAAGTATGGATATTTAGCATGAGTATTCCCATGTTATTAGTATTTTGGGGAATTGCCTTGCGAAATCCTACATTACCTCATTGGAGCGGGCCTGCATATATCCCTTTATTTTTTTTGGCTGCGTTATGGTTGGATAAAAATACTAAAAGGGTTGTGCCAATTAGTATTACTATAGCTTTCGCATTTATCATTTTTACATTAATCAGTGCAACTGCTATCGTGCAATTGGCACCAAGAAATTTTGGGAGTCAGGATAAAGAAAATTATGGCGAGTATTGCCCCACATTGGATTTAAGTGGATGGAAAGATTTTGCTAAATCTTTTGATTCGTTACGTAGTAAAGATATAGCAGAAAAAATAATGACACCCAATGATCCGATCATTACTAATAAATGGTTTCCGGGGGCACATATTGAGTTTTATGTAACCAGGCCATTAAAAATGAATTTAATAGGCATTGGTGAATTAACTGATTTGCATCAATTTGTTTGGTTGAATAAAGATCGTGCAAAGCTGGTAAATACCGGAGACGCTTATTTGATAATTCCATCTAATCTGCCATTTGATGTATTGGCAAGATATGGTAAGCAGTTTCGTGAGATTGAAAAACCAGTTATCATTAATCAAATTAGAAGTGGTGTAGTTGTAAGATATTTTTATGTGTATAGGATGCGAGGGTATAGAGAATAGGTTATAGGTTATAGGGTATAGGGTGTAAGGTATAAGAGGGTGCTTATTTTTGCGGAATATCTACCAGTATTTCTTTTTCTTTTGTACCGAAAAGCCTTTCATAATCTTTACGATAGGAGATACTTACGCCCTGGCGGTTACGCCTGCCGAAGTTAGCACCGCTGATATCTAAACTATTCTTATTGAAGATAATCGCTCTTAATTTACGATCCTGTGTGAGTATAATTTCAATATTCAAATCTGGTAACCATTGAAAATTACCACTTTGAACAGAAGAGCTAGCTCCTAAATTAAAATCGAAATCACCTCCAAAGGTCACGGTAACATTATTCTTCAGGAAAGATTTGCCTACTTTAAAATTTACTCTGGATCTATCGAGCCTGTTACTATTCGCTTGCAAGCTACTACCATCTGAACCGAATATACTTGAACTACTGTATAGGGAAGCTCCTAAATCGAATTTTAAGCTAGGATCTTTAAATACTTTATAAAGGAATCCTGATATCATTCTGTTAATACCACTTGCTAAGGCACCTGAAAGTGTATTCAAACCTAATGTTTCAAGTGAGTAGGGGTTGGGTCCATTATTGGTGCTGGCTGTGGTTTGTCCACCCGTTGGAGCGAAGGAATTAAATACAATTAAAAACGATACCTGTTTCAACATTTCATTTTCATCCCGTTCTATCCTTCCTAAAAACGCATTGAAATCATTATCGTTTTTGATAGGGCTTCCTTGCGGAAAGTCGATCCTAAATTTGATATCCGGTTTACTTAATTCATTTCTCAATACTGCCACAACATATACATCTCCTCTATAACCTTTTACAGTTCCACTAAATACATTGTTACCAACCAGATCTGAAAGTGATACTCTCTCTGCGGTATATTGTGCATCAATATGCAGTTGTGCTTTGAAAGGATCACCATCCCACTCTATATAATTACCGGCATTTGGTAATAATTCAAAAGGCTTTTTCAGTATGGATTGAAAATTGAAATTGTAGTTTCCTCTTTCAATATTATACTTTCCTTTGATGGTAAGTGGTTCGCTGGTTCCTGCTGTTATTCGTAATCGGCCATTACCATTTGCTTTAATAATATCACCGGTTAGCTCATCCAGAATTACATCGATCATTACCTTATTGTTAGCGGTAACATCTAAATCAACCAGTAAATTAAAATTGGATTTATTTGCTTCGGCTTCCATTTCAGTACCATACTGTTTGAAAACAATAAAGTCTGCTGCTGCACTTTCTTTACTAGCTGTATTTGGTATATAAATATGTGAACTGTCTGTAGCCTCTGCAATAATATTCATTTTACAGGCTGTTTCCGGACCTTTAAAACTTAAGTTAGCTTTGCCGATAGCACGCCCATAAAACTGTGAATTATCCTTTGCTTTGGTATCTATCAATAGTAATTTAGGGGTATTCAAATCGAAGTCGAAAATCATATTTTTAAAACTTTTCTCGAACAATTTACCCTGTACGGTACCTATATTGCCGAAAACATCTTTGATGGCAAACTTGCCCAGATTGATACCATCTTCTTCAAACTTTATTTCAGCAGAATCTATCGTATAATATACCTGTGTATAATTAACTTTCATTCCTGCTTTTCGCAGTTTAATATTTCCCCTTAATGTTGGTGCATTGATATCACCACTAATAGAAAGATTTCCGGTTGCTTCTCCCGATATATTAGTAAACAAGTCGGATAAGAAGCGATCAATAATATTGATTTGAGATTTTTTAAGATCAATATCAGTACTTAATGCATTACCCGTTGTATCTTTTATATTGTAAGATCCTTTAGCCGTAAAATTATAACCCTGGTTGGGGGATTCGATATTGAAGGGTATTTTGCCTGTCTTATCATCATACCCTGCTTTAATATTTACAAGACCGATAGAATCCTTATCCATCCTGAATTCCTGTGCTTTTAAATCGGCTTCAGCACTGAAATCCCCAAAGAAGTTATGCAACTTAACGGTACCGGAAGCCAATCCTTCTAAGCGTTCTTTTTTCAAAAACAGGGAAGTGACGTCTCCGATGATTATATTTTTTAATCGTAGTACCAGATTATTGGTATTACCACCATCTTCATCTTCTGTTTGCGCTGTTAATTCCTGGAATCCTTGTGTAAACTTTACATCTTGTACATGTAATAAATTTTTTCTGATAATAATTTCACCTGCTTTTTCTATCGACCATTCTTTTTCATTTAGTACAAAGGAAGATGGTCTGAACTGAATTCTGGCGCCATCTGCCAGTGTGTATACATCTGCAAATAGGAGTGCTTCATTCAAGGTATTGGAAGCACTTGTTTTGACTTGAACTACAGAGTGATCTTTTTTGGATACTATGTTGATAGTGGAATTAGGTAACTTAGTACTATCCCCCAGTTCAAAATTTTGAATTTGCGAAATTAGTTTTAAAGAATCCAGATTGCCTGCACCTTGTAAGCTAACACCCGTAACAGTGTACTTATCAAATTTCGCATAAGGTAGGTTTCCATCAATTACTAGGGCATTATTTTTAGTATCAATTAAACCCCTGAGAGATAGATCATTAAAACCGGAAAATCTTTTCGTAAACAATTTGATATAGGGCTCTACATATCCTGTATTTACTTCAAATTGAAATTGTTGATTTTGGGGCTTTTTATTAGGTTGTTGTATATAGCTAGGATAATAATTATGTATAAATGCTTCAAAGCTGGCGGGCAAGCTCTTAATATTGAACTTACCTGTTAGGCTTGCATTAAAATCATTGCTGCCAATATGTAAGAATTTAATATTGTTCTTTATGATTGAGTTAAGATTTAACGAGTCGAAGCGTAGTTTGGTGTTAGGGTTGCTTATAACGGCGTTCAGGAATTTTGCAGACCCCTCAAAGTGATCAATATCCTTACCCGTAAAGTTTACATCCAGCAAACCGGCTATTTGTATGGAGTCTTTTAGAAAATTAAGTACATGAATATTCGCTTTAGCCAAATCACCTACAATATTAAAGAGCGGTTGTTCTTTACTAAAATCTACTTCTACATCGCTGGTAAAAGCTAAATTGGGATCACCTATTTCGAGTGATCCCTTAAAATATCTTTTTTGAATAGTACCATTTGCTTGTATGCTTGTATAGGTATAGTTATTATAATCAAGGGACCTGATTTCACCTTCTATTTTTGTTTTTAGTTTAGAAAAATCAAAGCTGCTTCCGGATAATTTCCCTTTAAAATCAACTAACCCCATGGATGGGATATCGAAAAATTTTCCAATGTTAAAATGATTGGTTTCCAATGCTCCGGAATAAGTGGGTTCACCTTTTCTTGGCAACCGCATCGTTAGGTTTGCTTTTAAACCACCAAGCTTTGTTGATAAATTACCTGAGGTAGTAAAATCATTAATGGTGCCAATGAAACTTCCTTTATAAAGAATCGTTCCGAGAGCGGCTAAATTGGGTTGTGTTACGCCTCGTAATGAAGGGGCAAATAGGCTCAAATCGAATGTTGTTGTAGCTAATGTTCCGTTTATAAAACTGATTTTTGTTTTATCGATATGTGGTAAACCTTTCATGGTTAAGATACCACTTGCCGAAGTGGTGGCCCCAATTTTAGCATTCAGTCCGGTTACTTTAAAATCGGCAACTGTACCCCAAAATTTTCCAGTCAGTACTGTTTCTCTTTTCCAATTTTTTAATTCGCTTGCAAAAAAAGCAATATCGTCTGTATGAACTTTAGTATTAGTAAACCGCGCTTCCATTACCACTTTATTGATATAATCTTTAAAGTCGTTCTTGAAGTCGGTATATTTCATCGCATAATAATTCCCTAATCTGCTTTTGTTGGTTTGTAAATCGAGATCGGCAAACTCCATAATTTGAGGAGTAAGTGTAAAGCGAGTCTTTAGTTTTTTAATACCTAGTCCGCTTCTATCTTTAACGGCAATATTAATAGTAGCCCGTAAGGTATCTTTCAAAAATCTGAGATTATTAAAACTGGCGTTCAATTGAGAAAGCTCAATATGGGATCCATCAAAGCCTTTATCGGCTTTTTTAGTATTGCCCTCAATAAACAGTTTGCCATTAATAATTTGTATTTTCTTCGCAGTAATATCTAATAACCCTTGGTTGAAATATAAGCTGGTGTCTTTGGGGATTTTTTTCTTTTTCGGTGGAATATATTTTCTTAAACCCGGTAAATCCAGCATCAATACTTCCGGTCTTACAAGAGTAATAGAATTTAATATAAATCTATTATTTGCTATATCAATTTTATCTGCATCAATATTTAATGCTCCAATTTTAAAATCATTCACAGTGCCAACCCATAAATCGTTTTGTAAAAAATGAATATTTTTTAGATCTATTTTTCT
>CABHOW010000152.1 GCA_902168225.1 uncultured Flavihumibacter sp.
CTTATTTAGAGATATTTTTTGTTATGCTAACAACAAAATTAAATGTATCTATAATTACCTCTAAGATTTAACACGCCGTATTTCCCGCAAATCTTCTATCTAAAAAAATCAACTACTGACTATTGACCACTGACTATTGACCATTGACTAATGGCCACTAAATATTCGCTTTACTCAACTTCCTCACCGGTGCAATAGGTTTCAAGAAACCTACACCGATAAGGCTCTTCATTTGTAAGCCGGGCGCATCTTTATTATCGCCGAATATGCGAAGATTATCGTCGTAAATTAAATCGAGATTATAGGTGGCAGAGAAATATTTATTGATCTTGAACGAAAAAATATTCGTCATGAAAATATTAATGTTCTGCGGCTTATAATTATAATTAGAAAATAAATCTAACCTGCCTTTATAAGTAATATTCTTAGCAATAATATTATTATAGTTTACCGTTGCATAAGCACCAATTTCATTGATCGTATGCTTGCCCACAGGTATACCATACAAACCTTTTCTCGCTAAACTATCATTAGCTACAATAACCCAACGAGAAGTAAGCGGAGAAAGAAAGACCGATAATTTCCCATCGGGCTTATAATCGAAACCCGCAGATAATACTACATAGGCGGGCGATAAAAAAGTCGACACAAAATTGGCTACATTACTCGAATAAGTAAAACCATCAAAAAACTGTGAACGGAAGTTGAATAAACCCGATAAATACCATTTACCCGTAGAATCCATTTTATAACCATACTTACTCAAATAATCTATACGGTCATCGTTCTTCCTTCCCCCCAAACTGGTGGTTTGTACATAACCCAAATTCACATCTATGTTATTATCCCAACCATGTCTATCCTTTTTGTAAAAAATATAATAGTTGAAATAACCATTAACCGCTAATGAAAAATTATCACCCCCGGCAGCCCAATTACTCAGTGAACCCTGCGCCAAATTAAAATTTATCAACCCTCCCCGCTTCCAATTCCATTGAACAGTATCTTGCTCTTTCGCAATAGCCCTATCCTTCTCTCTTTTTAAGGCGAATACCACATTGTCTTGTGCCTCAACCCCAAAAGAAATAAATACTAACACTAAAAAACAGAAAACACGCATAGTCGTTCGTTTTTTTTAGCGAAGGTAGGGATTTGCTATTTTTTTCATAAGAATGCTGCCAAACTGGCACAAACGAGGAAAATTTGTACCTTTGCTCCCTTAAATTAACGGGATGGAACTTTTGGAGCTAGCCAATAAAATACACGACGAAGCAAGACAAGGAGAAGTTTTTGGATTATCATTGGGTTCCGCGCAATCGGCTAAAAAATTTTACATAGAAAGCTATGGCTGTGCCATGAACTTCTCAGATAGTGAAGTGGTAGCCGCCATTTTACATGAATCGGGTTTTGGTCCAACCAAAAATCATGATGAAGCCGATTTAGTACTGATCAATACCTGCTCTATTCGCGAGAAAGCCGAACAAACAGTTCGAAAAAGACTTACGGATTTTAAAAAGGCAAAAAAAGCCAACCCGGGTATGCTTATCGGCGTACTGGGATGCATGGCGGAGCGATTGAAAGCTAAATTCCTGGAAGAAGAAAAATTAGTGGATATCGTTGTTGGTCCGGATGCCTACCGCTCTATACCCGCATTGATCAAAGAAGCAGAAGCCGGACAAAAAGGTGTAAATGTATTATTGAGCAGAGAGGAGACCTATGGCGATATAGCCCCCATTCGCTTAAATAGCAATGGCGTTTCGGCCTTTGTATCTATTACCCGTGGTTGTAATAATATGTGTAGCTTTTGCGTAGTACCTTTTACCAGAGGCCGCGAACGCAGCAGAGATAATCTATCTATACTGGCAGAAGTGAAGGCCTTGGTGGCGGATGGCTACAAAGAAGTAACCTTACTCGGACAAAATGTAGATAGCTATTATTGGGTGAATGAAATTACCGGTGAAACCGTAACATTTGCCAAACTCTTAGAACAAACGGCGCAGGTTAGTCCCGATTTACGCGTTCGTTTCAGTACTTCTCACCCGAAAGATATTACTGATGAAGTGTTATACACGATGGCTAAATATGAAAATATTTGTAAGTGTATTCACCTGCCCGTACAAAGTGGTAATACCAGGGTATTGCAACTGATGAACCGTACCTATACCCGCGAATGGTATATGGCCAAGGTAGATCGTATCAGAGAGATTTTACCCGACTGTAGTATTACCGCCGATATTATTGCCGGTTTTTGTACCGAAACAGAAGAAGAACATCAGGATACGCTGAGTATTATGGACTATAGCCGATACGATTTGAGCTATATGTTCTTTTACAGTGAACGCCCCGGAACCCTTGCTGCACGCAGGTATGCAGATGATATTCCATTAGCGGTGAAGAAAAGAAGACTACAGGAAATTGTTGATAAACAGGGTGAATTATCACTGAAAAATAACCAAACCGATGTTGGTAAAATATTCAAGGTATTGATAGAAGGAGAAAGTAAAAAAAGTAACGCCGATTGGCAAGGAAGAAATAGCCAAAATAAAACTGTCATATTTCCAAAAACAGATCAGCCTTTACAAAAAGGGGATTATGTATGGGTGAAAATTCACGACTATGGCAGGGCTACTTTGTTTGGGAATATAGTAGACGCATCTTCAAACTAAAAAAATGGATTTACAAAGCATAAAAAATAGATTTGGCATTATTGGTAACTCGGCTGCATTGAACCATGCCTTGAATACTGCTGCGCAAGTAGCAGCTACCGATCTTACCGTTTTGATTATTGGAGAAAGTGGGGTTGGTAAAGAAGTATTCTCTCAAATTATTCATGCACTCTCCGCACGTAAACACAATCCTTTTATTGCGGTGAACTGTGGTGCGATTCCTGAGGGTACGATCGATTCTGAATTATTCGGACACGAAAAAGGAGCTTTCACAGGTGCTGTAGACAGTAGAAAAGGATATTTTGAAACAGTAAATGGCGGTACCATTTTCCTGGATGAAATTGGTGAAATGCCATTGGGTACCCAAGCTCGTTTATTAAGGGTTTTGGAAACAGGTGAATTCATCAGGGTAGGTTCTTCTAAAGTACAAAAAACAGATGTACGTGTTATTGCCGCTACCAACAGAGAATTATTAGAGTTCACCCAAAAAGGGCGCTTCCGCGAAGATTTGTATTATCGCTTAAGCACTGTTCCCATAAGGGTTTCATCACTTAGGGATAGAAAAGAAGATATCCCTTTATTATTCCGAAAATTTGCAGTTGATTTTGCTGAAAGATATAAAACTGCACCGGTTCAATTGGATGAAGAAGCTAAACAATTATTGGTTAACTATCCATGGCCGGGTAATATTCGCGAGCTAAAAAATATTGCAGAACAAATTTCTGTATTGAGCCAGCAACCACAAATTAACGCGGCCACGCTCAATAGTTTTTTACCTCATAAAACAGGTTCTCGAATGCCGGTCTTAGCCAATCAGAACAATAGCACCGGAGAATTTGCAAATGAGCGCGAGATTTTGTACAAACTTTTTTTCGACATGAAAAAAGATGTTACAGAGTTGAAGAAAATGTTTGTAGAGATTTTACAGAACCCGGCATTAGCAGGCGCTGCAAAATCGTACACGCAAGAATCTTTGTTGAATGAATATCCACCTCTTGAAACTGCTACGCTTATCCCTTCTACCCTTACTCCTACTCATACTACTATCCATCCATCTACCTTAAACCCTACCCCTTCCACCTTAAACCCTGCACCTTCTACTCAGCCCGTGATCTTACATGAGAACGATTTACATGAGCATGAAGAAGTGGATGAATCTTTAAATATTATGGATAAGGAGAAAGAGTTGATCATTAAAGCATTGAAAAAACATAGAGGCAAAAGAAAAGACGCTTCCGTTGATTTGGGTATTAGTGAAAGAACGCTTTATCGTAAATTGAAAGAATATGATATTGATGAATAAAAACCTGATTAGGTTAACTATACTATTTTTTACCGTTGCCGGCTTAACAGCCTGTAAAGTGAATTATTCTTTGCGCAATGCTATTATTCCTGCCGAAGTAAAAACAGTAAAGATCGGCTTTATAGAAAATAGAGCCCGTTATATTAACCCGCAGTTGAGTCCGAAACTTACAGACAAGTTACTGGTAAAAATCACGAATCAAACCAAGCTTACTCGTACCAATAGCGATGATGCGCATTATGTGATCAATGGCACGATCACTAATTATGATCCGAGCCAAACCGTTGGGGTATCTGCCCAGCAGGCAAGTACCAACCGATTAACGGTTACGGTGCATATTATTTTGAAAAAGAATTTAGAGAATAAAGTAGAAGAATTTGATGTTAGCAGAAGCTTTGATTTCTCGGCTAATTTAACCCTACAACAGGCCGAGGGACAGCTATTAGACGAAGTAGTGCGTAATATTACAGACGAGATTTTTAACCACATTTTTTCTAACTGGTAATTCAATCGTATATTTATTTTTATATGAAGCTTACGCAGGAAAAAGCATTATTACATCTTACAGGAAATACCAGTTTAGCGCCATTGCGTATAGAAGCCTTGGAGAAGTTGGTAAATGAATATCCTTTTTTCTCACCCGGACAATATTTATTCTCAGCCAAACTTAAAAAAGAAGATCATCCATTGGCTACTGCACAGGCTGCGAAAACGGCTTTGTATTTCTCCAACCCCTTATGGTTGCAGTTTCAGTTAGATAATCAGGAAGATGTAGGTATAGATGAAGCTCCTAAAAAAGAATTTGATACGGCTTTATTGAGATCTATTCATCAAAAAGATAAGGAATGGGATGAGTTGATTGGTTTACCGAAGTTGGATGAAACAATGGAGTCTGCAGAAAAAAGTCTTACCGCGCCTATTCTCCCCAATCCTGATATTGAGATCCCCACTATAGAATCGGTGAAAGAAATGATGAGAGGTATTGACCCGATTAGTACCCCTAATACTATCATACCTGTTCTCAGAGAACGCCCAAAAGAAATTTATAGAGAAGATTTTAAGGAAGAACCCGAAACTATCATCCCAACCTCGCGCTTCCCTAAACCCGGGCTTCGACAAGCTCAGCCTGACAGTGACCCTCCGCCTAGGCGGACCGAATCCCATAACTCGGAACCAACTCCCTTCCTCCCCGTATTTAGTGCTTTAGAAGCGGCAAATATCAGAGAGGAAGAAGAAAGTCCGGCGCCTGAACCCGAATCGGAATTACCACCGGCGTTTCAGCAGAGAAGTGATGCTAAAATTGCCAGTATTTTATCGGAATCATTAGAAGCATTTAAAAAACCCGTTGTTGCGGAAGACAAACTAGAGATCAATGTTTCCCCTGAAAAGCTTCATACGGTCGATTATTTTGCCTCTCAGGGTATTCATATAGATCTGGCCAAGATTCCGCAAGATAAATTAACTACCAAGCTTCGGAAATTTACGGATTGGCTAAAAGATATGAAACAATTGAACCCCAACCCTGTTGATTTGGGAACATCTGTGGAATCGGAATTAGCAGTGGCAGAGAATGCAATGGTTTCTAACCAATCAAAAGAAATTCTCACCGAAACAATGGCAGAGGTATTGGCCAAACAGGGACAAATTGATAAGGCTATTCAGCTTTATATCAAATTAAGTTTCTCAAATCCTGAAAAAACTGCTTACTTTGCCGCCAAAATTCAACAATTAAAAGGTATATAAAATGACTATTCTGTTTTTGGTGCTGATTGTTATTGCAGCGGTTGCGCTAGGTTTTATGGTACTTGTTCAAAACCCTAAAGGCGGTGGCTTATCCGGCAATGTAGGGGGTATTAATAACCAATTTATGGGTGTGAAGCAAACTACCGATGTTTTGGAAAAAGGAACCTGGATTTTTGCAGGTGCCATTGGAGTGCTTGCCATATTTTCTTCTTTATTCTTAAAATCGGCCAAGGCTACAGCAGAAGATAATATTCTTCAAAAAGTAAATACAAATACCAGTGCCCCTGCTCCTACACAAAAAGCTCCGGCAGCCGGAACAACCACTACATTAGATACTACGAAAAAGTAGATAAATTATAGCAAATACCGGCCCTTCCGCAATAGCGGAAGGGTTTTTTATTTCACTATTTTTGATCGTAATTTAGAATATGAAAAAGAAAAAGAATAAAGGGAAACGGTGGATCCCTGTTTTAATAGTAATAGTACTTGTGGGTGTATTAATAACCTGGCTTTTTGTGGGTTCAGCAACTACTTTTTCTGAAAAATCAGTCTTCTTTACTGTTAACGATAATAACCGCAATAAATCTACCTTAATAGCCGCATTGGATGAAGCCCATATAGTACGCTTCCCCGCATTGATAGGTATTGCTGGCGCTCCCATTAATCTATGGGATAAAATTAAAAATGGGAGATACGAGATCAAAAAAGGTCAAAGCATACTCGATATTGTTCGTATGCTAAAGAATGGTAAAAGAGCAGAAGTGAAATTGGTTATTAATAAACTGCGTACCAAACAAGATTTAGCCGGCTTAATTGCTAAAACATTTCAAAGAGATTCGGCCGAAATATATCAATACTTGTATGCTAATGATTCTTTGGCATCGATAGGTACCGATACTGCTTTGCTCTTTACCAGGATCATTCCTAATACTTATCGTTTTTATGCAGATGCCGGTATGGAAACTATCTTACAAAAACTATCCGCTGCCGCTACAGATTTTTGGGATACAAAAAACAGAAAAGAAAAAGCAGCTTCTAAAAATTTATCACCCACCGATATTTATATTCTTGCTTCTATTGTTGAAGAGGAAACCAATTACGCTTCCGATAAATCCAAAATTGCCAGTGTTTATCTCAATCGTCTCGCTAAGAAAATGCCCTTGCAGGCTTGCCCTACAATTAAATATGCGATGCAGGATTTTACCCTGACCAGGATTTATGAAAAATATTTGGTAAACCCATCTCCTTATAATACTTATAATCACAAGGGGTTACCACCGGGACCTATTTGTACACCATCTCCTGCTACTATTGATCTGGTATTAGATGCTCCAACCACCGACTATCTGTACTTTGTGGCTAAAAGTGATTTTAGTGGCTACCATCATTTTAGCAGCACCTACGAAGAGCATAATAAATTTGCGAAAGAATACCAGCAGAAATTAGATGAATACATGCTTCGAAAAGCCCAACAAAAAAAATAAGTATTTTGACAAAACTCGAACGTATCATCATAACATGGCCACCCATTGCTTTTATTATTCGAAAAAGTAAAGTGATTGTGTTGCCTGGTTTTCAGGGTATACCTTTATTCGATGTGGTCTTATTTTTCTTCAAACAAATGAATACGGTTGGTATCAATGAAAGAGCCGCAGCCATAGCTTTCAACTTAATTATGGCACTACCCGCCACCATGCTTTTCTTATTTTCTATTCTCCCCTATTTCCCCGATTTTTTAAAAATAAGAGAGGAGTTCCTTTTACTTTTTAAAGATATTAGTCCAACCTCCAACACTTACCATTTTATTGAGCATTTACTCGATGATTTAATGCAACGCAATGTGGGTGTATTTTCTTTTGGTTTTATATTGATCATGTTTTACGCCTCCAATGCCATGATGGCTTTGATCAGAACATTCGATAAATCGATTCAGGAGAAAAAACATTTTTTTCTGCATCAACGGTGGCGGGCTTTACAGATGACAGGCATATTGGTATTACTGATTATTTCCACAACCTTAATTTTAATAGGTCAGGAACAAATTATATCCGTTTTACGTAAATTTTTTCATCTTAAAAAAAGAGCAGTTGCTCCATGGGTTAATTTTTTACGATGGAGTGTAGTGGTGGCATTATTCTATTATGGGATCGCCCTCATTTATAAATACGCACCATCCGTAAAAAAAAGATGGCGGCTTAGTTCTCCGGGTACTTTACTGGCTACAACTCTTACGATTGTAACTACAGAGATTTTCTCTTTTTGGGTATCGAATTTTGCTTCTTATAACAGGGTATACGGATCTATTGGGACGGTATTAATACTCATGTTACTGATTTATATCAATGCGTTAATTTTATTGATAGGGTTTGAGTTAAATGTGAGTATTACTTATCTGGTACGAAACGCGGAGGCACGTAATAAAGCCTAATTCATTTATCTGTTTTTATCGGGCGATAGCCATTCATTTTTTATGGATTCAATATTTGGATGCGTGAACCCTCCTGCATAATGGCCTGCATTTTTCTTCTGTCGAAAAGCTTCATAAATTGTTATGGCGCATGCAACAGAAATGTTAAGGCTTTGTATCATACCTAATTGGGGAATGATAAAATTACCATCGCAACTGGCACGCATCTCTTCACTTACCCCTTCATGTTCGTTACCAAAAACAAGTGCCATGGATTGGGTAAAATCCATATCATACAATTCTGTGGCTTCTGCATTGAGATGTGTACAATATAATTTATCATACTTTTCTTTTATCAATGCCACGCATTCCGACAAAGAATCATATTGATGAATAGATAGCCATTTTTGAGCGCTGCTACTACTTTTAAAACCAAATTTTTTGTGGCGCGGTATCTTGGTATTCAATACGTAAATATCTTGAATACCTACGGCATCACAGGTGCGCATTACAGCAGAAATATTATGTGGGTCTTGCACATTTTCCATCACTACAGACAGGTTACCCTGGCGAAATTGTAAAACCTCCTGTATACGTCTTAATCTCTCGGGAGTCATAGTGTCTACCAATAGCTTTGTATTTTACCGAAACCAAAGCTTATTTATGCAAATCTGCATATAAGTATTCAAATTTTAATATAATTTTACTGCAACCGTACCCGTACCATGAACTCGAAATTCATCCGTTCTGAGCATTTGCTATGGATGGTTCCTATTATTTATGGGATCATTGTATATTTTACATCTTACACAGAGATAGTGATGTCTTTTTACTCGGGCGCATATATTTTAGTAACATTTCCTCAACTCATCCTTGCATTTTTAATTTTCCTGATACTACCTTTTATCCTTCAATGGGAGCTAAGGGATCGCGATTTAAGGGATAGAATAATTTCTTGGGCACATATTTTATTATCAACAGGCATTGTTGTGGCTGTGCTTTTTATTTACAGTTTTACATTACCTATTAATGTTAATTGGGTTTATTACCCGGGTACTTTACCGGCCGTTCAAAAATGGACTTACTACAATAATATGGCCATTCTGTTAATTAAGTGTTTCCTCTTTATTCAGGTTATTTACTGCACTTATGGGGTAGCGAAATGGGTGCTCTTTGCAAGGGCTCAGCGGAATATGGATCAGTATAATCAAGATAATTTATACTTCGAAGACCAGGAAAGAATGGGCTCACAAATGATTGCTTAATTATTGCCCCATTGCTGCTTTTTTCATTTGGATAGCTTTCTCTTTGCCAACATATTTTTCAATTTGTTGCTCTAATAAGTAGATCAATGGAGTAAGTATAATAGCCATCGTAAATTTATAAAGATAGTTTACCAGGCAAATGGCAATTACTAATTTCAAGCTCCAGTTATTACCTATTCTAAAAGCAATAAACAGCACTACAAAACTATCCACCAATTGAGATACAATAGTAGAGCCTGTTGCCCTTAACCATACCCATTTCTCGCCGGTCACTTTTTTTATACGATGGAAAACAGTTACATCTACGATCTGGCTTACTAAAAAAGCTATCAAGCTACCCGCTATGATCCACATGCCTTGTCCGAATATACCTCCAAAAGCCAGTTGCATATTCGGAACCCCATCCGCCCGCTTAGAACCAACCCAAAAATCGGCAGGGGGTATTTTCAAAGCCGAATAAAACATGATAAATGCATAGGAAATTAATATAACTGCCGTATAGCTAATTCTACGAACTGCTTTTGGCCCAAAATATTCATTCACAATATCTGTTAGCACAAATTCCAGTGGCCATAACAAAACCCCACAGGTGAGATTGAAGGATAAGCCACTTTCTCCTAAAATGGTGAAATTAACAGGTTGCCAACCAAATACTTTTTCGAGTGAAAATATTTTACCGCCAATACATTCTGCTATTAAAGCATTGGCAACAAAAAAAGCGGTTATCCCTAAAAAAAGTTTGGTGGGCTTGTCTTTTAAAATTTGATGAATCATAATGTTGAAAAAAAATAGATATATAGCTGTACCAAAAGGATTAATAAATTAATGATTAATAGCCAACCGGGTAAATGAGTTTCTTGTTTTTTTACCCACTTAACTATTACAACAATGTGTAAACTAAGGTTCAGAAAAGGGGAAATAAGCCAGCCAAGAATAACGATAATACCGGTAAGGTCTTTCTGACCGATAAAATCGTGGGTATGCTGAACCAGTACACAAACCAGAAATAAAATATTACAAATAAAGGCCGTTCTAGCGAGCAACTTCATAGGATGAAGATAGGTTAATAATCCTTCAATTTTGCTTACATTCGTTCCGTTGATTTAACTTGAAAAAAGACCATATGAATTGGAAGAAACTAGTGCCGCATGTGATTGCTGTGGCTGTTTTTTTGGTAGTAGCATTGATTTACTGCAAACCCGCTTTAGAGGGTAAGGTATTACAACAACATGATGTTACACAATGGAAGGGCATGGCACAGAATTCCTTTCAGTACAAAGAAAAAAATGGGGATTTCCCACTCTGGACGAATGGCATGTTTAGCGGAATGCCTGCTTACCAAATTGCTATGAGTAACACGAACCCTGTATCGGTGGGTTATATCGGTTATATTTTGAATCCCGGTCTACCCAAACCGGTAGGTTTTTTCTTTTTAGCTTGTATTTGTTTTTATTTTCTCACACAGGTTTTACAAATCAATAGCTATATCGGTATAGTGAGTGCCTTAGGCTATGCCTATGCCACTTATAATCCTATTATTATTGCTGCAGGGCACGATACGAAGATGCAGGCCATTGGTTATTTACCCGGGTTAATAGGTGCTTTATTATTGGTATACGATAAAAAATATTGGTGGGGCGCGGCATGTACCGCGCTGTTTACCGCTTTGTTGTTATCTGCCAATCACTTGCAAATAACCTACTATAGCTTTATCATTATTGCCATTATGAGCATTGCTTTTGCCATCAGATGTTTTAAAACAAATGAAACAACGCATTTATGGAAAGCTGCCGGAATAGCTATTGGCGCTGCGTTTCTTGGCATTTTGGTAAATGCGGTAACCTTGCTTACAACTTATGAGTATTCTAAAAAAACAATTAGGGGAGGAAGTGTTTTAGCGGATGGAAAAACAAATGTTACCAAAACAGGATTAAGCAAAGACTATGCGTTGAGCTATAGTATTTATAAAACAGAACCTTTAGTATTGCTCTTCCCTAGATTATATGGAGGAAGTAGTTACAATATGGAAATTGCAGAAGATAAGTCTAAAGCAATTGAAGCTTTACAACAGATGCCTCAACAGTTAGCTCAGCAACTACAGGGAGCCTTACAATTTTATTGGGGTGGTATTGACGGGGTTGGCACATCCGGACCGCCCTATGCAGGAGCCATTATTTGTGTATTGGCATTAATAGGGTTTTCGGTTGTGGATAGAAAATACACCGTATGGATTGGGGTAACCATCCTACTCACACTCATGATGAGTTGGGGTAAATATTTTGAAGGCTTTAATGTAGCGTTATTGAAATATCTACCTATGTATGATAAGTTTCGTGCACCAAGTATGATATTAGTAATCCCTACTTTTTTATTGTCGATGCTTGGCGCTCTAACACTGGATAAAATTCTTTATGCAACGAACCGTGAGCTTTTATGGGATAAATATAAAAGAGGTTTACTGATTGTAGGTGGTGTATTTGCAGTGGCATTATTGGTTTATGCCACCTCCGATTTTTCTGCCGATGCAGATAAATCTTTATTGCAACAGGTAAATAGTATACCTGATGCACAACAAAGAGATGCGATATTAGCTCCGGTAAAATCTTTTATCGATGGCTTACATGCAGATAGACAGTCTTTATTTTTAGGCGACATACTTCGCTCTCTTCTATTTGCACTGGTTGTAATAGCTGTACTTTATTTTGCTGTAAAAAATAAAATTCAAGGACTTATTGCTACAGGTATCATTGGTGTATTTGTATTGATCGATTTGTTTGGTATTGATAGTAAATATTTAGGTACCAATAATTATCAAGATCCGGCAGAGTATGAAACTAGTTTTACGCCTTCAGCTGCCGATGCCTCTATACTAAAAGATACAAGCTACTACCGTGTATTAGATGTATCCAGAGGTATTTCGAATGCTTTTAACGCGGGTGCACTATCCGCCTATTTTCATAAATCGATCGGGGGTTATCATCCAGCCAAACTGAGCATTTATCAGGATCTAATTGAGAAGCAATTGTATAATTTCCCCAACTGTTTGCCGGTATTGAATATGCTGAATACAAAATATGTGATAGGCCCGGATCCACAAACCAATCAGCCGGTAGCACAGCAAAATGCAAATGCATTGGGTGCTGCATGGTTTGTTAAAGGTGTTCGTTTTGAAAAAGGTCCCGCTGCTGTTATGAATGCACTTACCTATTTCAATCCAAAAGATACAGCTATTGCCGATGAATCGGTGAAAGCTAAGATTAGCTTACCAAACGGATTTGACAGTACAGCATCCATCCGTTTAGAAAAGAATAATAACGATGTGGTAACTTATACGAGTAACAGCACTATTCCTCAATTTGCTGTTTTCAGTGAAGTATATTACGATGCGGGTTGGAAAGCCACCGTTGATGGCAAAGAAGCTGATATTATACCTGTGAACTATGTATTGCGTGCTTTAAATGTACCGGCAGGTAAACACAATATTGTTTTTAGTTTTGAACCGGCATCTTATAAATTAGGAACAAAGGCTGCAATTGGTTCATCGATCATTATTTGGTTATTATTGATAGGTGCAGCAGTTAGTAGCCTTAGAAAAACAAAAGTAGGCTAACATGCGCAACCTCCATGTATTAGGGATCGTGGGCTTCCGCGTTTTTCCTGATTTAATGGGTGGACAAAAATACGTAGCTCAATATTATCGGGAACTTAGTAAGCATTGTTCTTTAGTACTCTGTGCCTCAAGAGATAATGAGCAACCCGAGATAGAAAATATTAATTTTTATCGTTTCTTATTTAATCATTGGAAATCAATAGGTAATATCTTTTATGTATTGCGTGTAGCTGCAATTATTAAGAGGCATCATATTGATATTATATTGATAGATCATTCCTATTTCGGCTGGATGGGCATTTGTTTACAAGCCATTACCGGGAAACCATTTGTAATAAAATCTGCCAATATAGAATACCTGCGATTCAAAGAAACAAATAGACCCTTTTGGCAATTATATAGGTACTATGAGAGATGGGTTCATCGCAAAGCTGCTCATAGCTTTTTTATTACGGAAGAAGATAAGCAAACTGCCATTCAGGGTTTTCGATTAGTAACAGCATCAACATCATTGATCGCAAGCTTTATACCAAAGAAGCTAGAAGGTAGAAACAAAGAGGAGATAAGGAAATCAATAATAGATAAATATAAGCTTTTACCTTCCACCCTACTTTTCTATTTTAATGGCACTCTCGATTATGCTCCTAATATAAGAGGAATACATATCTTACTCAATAGCATTATTCCATTACTCAAACAAAAGGGCGTTGTTTGTAAAATACTCATTACAGGGAATAGAATTCAACCAAAAATGACATCGATGCTTGCAGCAGAAAGCAATATTATTTTTGAAGGATATGTGCCCGATACTTCTATTTACCACTTAGGTACAGATGCTTTTATCTGTATGTTGGATAGCACTACCGGAATCAAAACAAAAATAGTAGATGCTCTTGCATTCCAACAAAAAGTTATTTGTACTGAATCTGCTGCAAAAGGATTTAATGATATTGACTTTGGGAAGCAACTGGCAATCGTGAAAGATGGTGATTGGGATGGTTTTTCAAACCAAATGGCAATTGTATCACAAGATGAAATATATCGGACTCCCGATAGTTTCTATCAAAAACATGATACCCATCGCATAATCGCCGATTCCCTTTTATCTTTACGCCATGCAGCTAAGCTCTATTAAAATTTCTATTGTTATATGTACCTATAATAGGGCGCAATACCTTCCCGATGCGTTGGATAGTTTACATCATCAAACAATAGATAAGCAACTCTATGAAATTATAGTTGTTAATAATAATTCTACCGACAATACAGCCGAAGTTTGCGAAGCATATATAAAAAAATATAGAGATCTATCCATAACTTATTTACTGGAAACTAAACAGGGGGCATCTTTTGCGAGGAATAGCGGAGCCGCAATAGCTAAAGGTGAATTATTGTGTTTTATGGATGATGATGCTATCGCATACCCCGATTATGTAGAAAAGATTATCCGGTTTTTTGATCAAACACCGGATGCGGGTGGTTTGGGAGGAAGAATTATTCCCCGCTATATTCCTGCTGAGCCAAAATGGATGAGTCATTTTGTATCGTCGTTGGTAGGTAATTTTGATTATAGCAAAGAAGTAGTTGTGTTTAGCGAAAACAAGTACCCGTTGGAATCGAATATGATTATTCGAAAAAAAGATTTCGAAGCTGTGGGAGGTTTTAATATCAATTTACCGGGTGTACAAGGCACTTTAAGAATTGGTGGTGAAGGAAAAGAGTTTTTCTTCAAGTTAAAAGCGTTGGGGCGTATCATTTATTACAATCCGCAAGTGATTGTTGAGCATGTAGTAGAAACACAAAAGCTCACCCCTGAGTATATGTATCGGGTTGCAAGTGGTATTGGTCGAGGAGAAAGAGTAAGAACGAAAGCTATTTCTACATTTAGTTTTTATAAAAAAATCGGAGAATATTGCTATAAACTTACCGGTGCTATAGTATTGGCCATTATTTACTTATTAAAAGGTACGCCGGCTAAAATGAAGCCGGTAATACAATTCAGGGTAGATGCATTGAAAGGGTTACTGGGTTACTGAGCAGCAAACTGCCCTTCGACAAGCTCAGGGTGACACAGGTTCAGGGTCGCAGGTTGTTGCTGAATAATTTACGAAAGAATAGTAATTGATAGTCGATACTGTTACCCCAATAAGCAGCATTATGGGTACCGGCGCGTTCAATATAGTCGTGCTGTATTTTAGCTGCCAATAATTTTTCGTGCACAGCTCTATTTACGGGAAGGAAAAAATCGTCGAACCCACAATCGAATATCAGTTGCAGCTCATTATTTTTGAGAGAATCGATCAAATTGATCACCGTATTTTTTTCCCAGTTTTGGCTATCCGTGTTAATTGAACCTAACACTTTGCTTATTTGCCAATTATTAGGAAAAGGTCGTATATCTAGCCCGCCGCAGATACTACCTGCCGCCGCAAAAAGATCTTTATGTTTGAGGGCGAGGTAAAAAGCACCATGTCCGCCCATACTTAAGCCTGTAATAGCTCTATTATTGCGGTTGGCTTTGGTTGCAAATGCAGAATCAATAAAAGGAATTAGTTCTTTAGTAATAAATGTTTCATACCGAACGCTGGAATCTATAGGGCTATCAAAATACCAGCTATTGTAGCCCCCATCGGGCATTACGAAAATAGCTCCTGTTTCGGTAGCTTTTTTAACCATCTGTGGTGCGTCGTTAACCCACTGAGCATAATTAGCACTATGTCCGTGCAGTAAATAAATGACCGGTAGTTTCTTGCTTTTATCGGGGTCGATAACTACCGTTTTAATGTACTTATGCATTTTCTTGCTGTATACGAGAAGCGTATCAACAGATGCCTTAGTATGAATAGCTATTCCAAGTATTAGAATAATAAATAGCAGGTTTTTTTTCATGGTATAAAAATAATGATGCCGCCCGAATGGGCGGCATCATTTAACATATTAAAAGATTATTACTAGTTTTTTTTCATGCTGTTTTGCATGGGATTGATGCCACTCGATTGACCCCTACCCGCTCCCGCTCTGGCTTTAAATAGCTGGAACTTACTAGGTTCTACAGTACCGGAAGGCCAACTGTTATTCCCTTCATTAATATCAGCGGTTTCACGTAAAGGATCCAATTTAATTGATTTCACTTTTTTAAGTGAGGCAAATAACTTGGTTACTTTATTCTCGTTTTTGCGCCATATCTGAGCAGGTATTTTTTCTGTTTCTTTTGTGCCATCTTCATAAGTAAACTCAACAATAATAGGCATCACCAAACCACCTTTATTAGAAAAAGTAACTTCATATAAATTCAAATCCTTATACTTTGCTTTTTCGGCATCTGTTAATACTTCCGGTGTGGGGAAAGTTGGCGCCGGGAACTTAACAGTAGAATCATAAGGCTCTAATCCACGTGTATATCTCCAATAAAAATCGCGTAAAGAAGTGTCTACATCTGTATAAAATAAAATACCCTTATCGGCCCTATTTCTGATCTTAGAAATATCATCAAAAGCATTACTACCGCTAAACAAAGGCTTATCCAACCCTCTCATAACAGGCGCGCTATTCTGCTGTGGTAATGCATTTAGATCTACTACAGCATATTTAACCGTATCGATAGCAATATCGCATGGATCGATACTATAGAACCAACCTCTCCAAAACCAATCTAGATCCTCCCCACTGGCGTCTTCCATGGTACGGAATAAATCGGCAGGTGTGGGGTGTTTAAATGCCCATCTGCGTGCATACTCGCGGAATGAAAAATCAAATAATTCTCTTCCCATGATAGTTTCACGCAAAATATTTAAACCGGTTGCAGGTTTTGAATAGGCATTAGGACCAAACTGAATAATATTTTCACTATTCGTCATAATAGGCTCTAACTGATCCTTGGGCAAACGCATATAATCAGCGATCGTCCAGGCCGGCCCTCTGCGAGAAGGATATTTATTATCGAACAATTCTTCCGTAAGGTATTGTACAAAAGTATTTAAACCCTCATCCATCCAACTCCACTGGCGCTCATCACTGTTTACGATCATAGGGAAAAAGTTATGGCCTACTTCATGAATGATTACACCCAACATGCCTACTTTTGTGGCCTCGCTATAAGACCCATCTTTATTGGTTCTTCCATTATTAAAGCAGATCATTGGATACTCCATACCATTTGCAGCTTCAATACTTTGTGCTACAGGGTAAGGATAAGGAATAGAGAATTTAGAATAAGATCTAATGGTATGTGCTACCGTTTTGGTAGAATATTTTCTGTACAACCCATAAGATTCTTTAGGATAGCCGCTCATACACATTACTTTCTTTCCTTCTACATAAATGGGCATAGCATCCCAAATATAACGGCGGCTGGATGTCCATGCGAAATCACGCACATTATCTGCCTTAAATATCCAAGTTTTCTTAGCTGTACTTTTCGTTTTTTCTGCAGCCAAAGCTTCTTGTAGTGTTGCGATCTCTACGGGCTCTTTAGCAGTTTGTGCCTGATTCCAACGAGCTAACTGGGCAGGGGAAAGAACTTGATTGTAATTTAAACACTGACCTGTACCTAACACCACATGATCTGCCGGTAATGAAATCTGAACATTGTAATTTCCAAAAACCAAAGCGAACTCTCCTCTTCCTGTAAACTGATGGTTTTGCCATCCCTGAAAATCACTATACACGCACAAACGGGGAAACCACTGTGCCATCGTAAATAAATTATTCCCATCTTCCAGTGTTTCATAACCACCCCTACCACCTTCTACCATTCTATTGGTAATCTTATAACTCCAGTCAACATTAAAAACGAATTTTTGTCCGGGTTTTAGAGGAGCGGGCAAATCAATACGCATCATGGTTTTGTTGATCGTATACTTCAGTGCTTTGCCTGATGCATCTGTAAGTTTTGAAATAATATCACCATTACCATTATCTTTCTTTGCATCTAATAATCCATCAATAGTACGGGTGGTTAAAACGCCTCTACCTAAACCGGTAGCATCTTGATAATTAGCATTATTAATAGAACTATGTTCATTTTCATCTAACTGTAACCAAATATAAGTAAGTACATCAGGTGAGTTATTATAGTAAGTAACCGTTTCGGCACCCTTTAATTTTAAGCCTGCTTCATCCAATTCACATTTAATATCATAATCAGCTCTCTGCTGCCAGTATTTTGGTCCCGGGGCACCGCTAGCTGTTCTATATTCATTTGGCGTGGGTAATATAGTACCCAACTGCTCAAATTTATTGCCATGGTTAGAGGAAGGGTTGTTCATGATATTCTGCGCAGAAACCCCTACTACAGATACCATTAAACCAATCATCAATGCTATTTTTCTCATATGCATTTGTTTATAAAAAATTAAATCGTTCTATCACCATTTGGATAGCGAGAGCAAAAATACCCCCCGATACAAATAGTAAAAATATTTTTCTATTGATTTGAAACAATGATACGAAAATTAGCCCTATTAGCAAAACCGCTGCCACAATTAATAATTGTCCGAACTCCAACCCGATATTAAAGGCGAATAACCTGGGGATGATGGACTCATCTTTACCTAATAGGCTTTTTAAATAGTTGCTAAATCCAAGGCCATGAATTAAGCCGAAAAATAAAGCCAAAAAATAGATCGGCGGAAACTTTTGAGGGCTTGAATAAGATTTCATCATCGCATTACTAAGCGCGGTAATACATATGGTAACCGGTATCAAAAACTCGATCCATTTCACCGAAAAGGAAACCTTATCAAGTACACTAAGTGCCAGCGTAATAGAATGACCGATAGTAAAAGCAGTGATAAGGATCAATAACCGGCGCCAGTCTACCAACTGATAACGCAAACACAGGGCAGTTACAAAGAGGATATGATCAATCCCTTTAAAATCGGCAATATGTTGCCAGCCGAGTTGAAAATAAAGCCAAAAATCGTTCATAGCAGTGCATCAAATTAAATCCGACCTTTGTACCTACAAAAAACATTTGTTGAATGGTAAATAGTTGGGTTCAATGGTTGGCTTCGGCTGCAGTAGCACTGATACACCCTTTTTTCGTTTCGGTTATTGAAATACAACATAACCCAAAAGAAGCAAGTGCTGAAATAAGTGTGCGCATCTTTACAGACGATTTGGAGAAAACATTGCAGCCTTATAGCAAAGAAAAAATTGATTTATTAAAGCCGATCAATAAAGCTGCTACCGATCAGGTACTATCAAATTACATATTGAAAACAGTAAAAATAAAAGTAAACGGACAAACCATAAAACCAAACTTTCTTGGTTTTGAGAATATCAAAGAGAGTACCTGGAGTTATTTTGAAGCAACCGGTATTTCCGATATTAAAAAAATTGAAATAGACTGCAGTTTATTACACGATTTCGAAAAAAATCAAATTAATATCTTTCACATAAAAGTAAAAGGACAAGATAAAAGCTATAAACTCGATTATCCCGAGCGTTTAGTTCATTTTGACTTTTAACTATTGAGAGGCGCAATACGCTACTTATTATTCAGTTTAATCATAACATAAGTAGGAAGTGTTTTGGTACGTGTACTCGGATTTAAAAAATCAGCAGATAGTACTGAAACAGCATAGTTTGGACCTTCATGCAATATTTTACTCTGAGGATATACATCCAGTATCTTTTGTACACTATCCTTTACGGTGATCAAAATATCCCCTTTTTTATAGGATGTTAACTTGTTATTTACCGGGAAAATATGTTTTCCATAAAAATGCAAAGCATTACTATTATGAATTTGAAACATACTTACTTGATACTTATTGATATGAGCTTCTTCTATAAAGTGAACAGCATCATTCCCCATTTGATATTTTAATAAATTAGGATAGAAAGCCGTTACTAAAAAAATATTAACCCCGATCACGGTAAAAAAAGCAGTTTCTAATAAAGGGGGTAATGAAATTTTTTTAGAGAAGAAAATGATCCACATAATAGGCAAACCCAAAATAGCTATTATAGGAACGAATCGGGGAATAGATGTAAAGGGGATATAAGTTAATGCGGCTATCGCCAACCAAAGTATCGTGAATATGAAAAGATGTAAAGGGATACTTATTTTTTTAATAATGGAAAATTGATTCGTGAAAAATAGTGCATAAACATATTTAGCAGTAATGACTGCTGCTAAAGGGAATACTACAAAAATATAATGCGGTAATTGTGCTTGACTTTTAGCCAGTATACAATAAGTAAGTACAAATCCGCCAAAAGATATCCATTCGGGTTGAGGATCTTTTTTGAATCGAAAGAGTTGCCAAAAAGCTATTACGATACCAATCAAAAAGAAAATAATCCAGGGGAGAAAACTCCACAGCATATTTTCAAGCAAGAAAGTAAAATAGCTCATTTCGTGGTAAAAATTTTCGCCGGTATACCTTCCAAAACTTTGTGTCCAGAAATAAAAACGCAATCCCGATTTAATGGGAATACCATTGATCAATTTCCCGGGATGCAAATCATATTGCTGATATAACCCAATACACATGGGTAATAAGAGTATTGCTATAATACCTATACCTATCAGATATTCCCATCTGAAAAACTGTTTCCAGTTACGCTGTATAAAAAAATGAAAACTAAAAGCGAAGCCCGGAACCATTAGTGCCACGGGGCCTTTTGTGATCATACCGGCACCGATAGCCGCAAATCCTGCTATAAAATGGATCCATTTATCAGTTTTAAACCAAGCAGCCAATTGCCAGATACTGAGCATTACCCAACCCATAAGCATGGTATCGGTTCGCACATCATGAGCCATTAAAAATAGGGCTTGTGAGGAAGCCAAAATCATCGCACTTAATCGGGCAATATTTTCTTCATAATAAATCTTAGCAAACCGATATGTAGCGAGTATAGCAACAAGGAGCATAATAACAGAAGGCAACCGATACGCCCAATCGTGAATACCCAGTACATACATACTGGCAGCAGAGAGCCAAAATAATAACGGTGGCTTATCTAAATAATCTGCACCCTGATCATAAATTTGTAAAAAACTTTTTCGCTCTAACATTTCCCGGCTGATACAAGCGTATTGTGACGCATCCACATCCATTAAAGGAATCATAACCATGGCAAGCAAATACGTGATTACGCACAAAATAATAACGGTATAAAAAGCTTTATTGTTGATCATGTTGTGGCTTCCCTATTCTTTTATTGAAAAAATTAGCTGTAATAAATCCGATGAATGTACCTATCAAAGCGCCACAAAAAATATCGAGCGGGTAATGTACGCCAACGTATACTTGTCCGTAAGCAATACTTGCAGCCCAACATATAAATACCCATTTCCACTTACCGATAATATGTCCCAGCGTAATAAAAATAAAAGTGGCAAACCCAAAATGATTTGTGGCGTGTGAAGAAGTAAAGCTAAATCCGCCCGAGCATCCATTTAGTAATAGTCTAACATGTTGCATGATAAAGGGATCCCTGCATGGCCGAGGGCGTTCGAAAAAAGGTTTTATGATATGGCTGCTTAGTTGATCCGTTAAAACCAAGGTTATCACTGAGAACAAAATCCAAGGGTATGCTTTTTTACCAAAATTAATAATGCTAAAAACGATTAAAAATAAATATAACGGTATCCAAGTATTAGCTTCTCTCCACCAGGGATAAATAGCATCGAGCCAAGGATGGGCAATTTTATTATTTAAAAACAAGAATAACCGTTGATCGGCTTCCAGTAAATGCTTCCACCAATCGGGCATATTGAGCAGAGAAGTTGGCATGTGGCAAAGGTAAGGAAGAGAGTTTAGACCTTATAAGGGAGAAGGTAGAGGCTATAAGCCGGAAGGTTATCGGAAATCTATTTTGCCGTATTTGTGGAGTCGGGCATAAGCAGTTTCATCTTGTCGATCGGAGACTCATAAATATTAAAGCCATTACCAATATTTCCTTTAAAAACCAGGTTTTCTTTTCTGGCCTGCGAAATCGATGAGAGTATATTAGGCATTTTATCAATGTAAGTAGGCTTTTGGGGAGCAATAATGATAATGGAGTCCTTATTCAAATTCAAGGGAATATTTATTTTCAATTTATTATCTCCATTTATCTGGAATAGCTTACCTGAAGGTTTAGAAAAAGGCTGAACATTAGGTTTCCATTGGGCTTGTACTGAAGATGCGAAGAACAATACCAATATAGTAATACTCTTTTTCATATAAAGCAAGTTACCTAAAAATAAGCCCTATACAAATTAAATAGCTATTTTTATTGTTAATGAAATTTTATTTATGACGAATAATAGCACCCCTACCCGTTTTCAAGCTATAGATATAGTAAGGGGCTTAGTAATGATTATTATGGCTTTGGATCATACGCGAGATTTGTTTCATATTACGGCATCTACACAAGATCCTACAGATTTAGCAACTACAACAGTGGGGCTATTTTTTACTCGGTGGATCACCCATTTATGTGCACCAAGTTTTGTTTTTCTATCGGGATTTTCTGCGTGGTTAACCCTACAAAAAAAATCGGAATCAGAAGCTCGTAACTTTTTTCTAACTCGAGGATTATGGTTGATGTTTTTAGAATTTACCATTGTAAATTTTGGAATATGGTTTGATATCCATTTCCATAGCATATTATTACAGGTCATTTTTGCCATTGGAGCAAGTTTCTTCATATTGGGATTACTGATACGCGTAAACCTAACAATCATTGGACTCATTGGTATTGGTATCATTGCATTACATAACCTCCTGCCGCCTGCGATCCAAACAGAAAATAGTGTATTAAAATCCGTCTATACTCTTTTTTGCAGACCGGGTGTATTAGTGCAAACACCAAAGTTTTTAATGATAGCAAGCTACCCGGTTATTCCTTGGCTGGGTATTTTTCTGACGGGGTTTTACGGCGCTTCCTTTTTTAAGCAAAAAACGTCTGCGGAAAGGACAAAATATTTCGCATTGATCGGGTTATCCCTTTTATGTTTATTTATTACAATAAGGTTCATCAATATATATGGCGACCCCAATCCATGGACCAAACAACAATCAAGTATCTTCTCTTTCTTGTCTTTTATCAATGTACAAAAATATGCGCCCTCTCTTTGCTTTTGTTTATTAATGTTGGGGATTATGATGTTAGTTTTATCGGTTGCTGAAAAAATTAAATCAAACCGATTTACAAATGCCATTTCTACTTATGGAAAAGTACCTATGTTCTATTATTTAGCACATTGGTATCTCCTCCACCTGATACTGATAGTAGTAATTATTGCGAAAGGCTTTACACTCAAAGATATTAAGCACGGGCCTTTTGATTTTGGCAGACCTCTAGCAGCCGGATTGGACCTATTATCGGTTTATGGTGTATGGATATTTGTTGTAATTATACTGTATCCATTTTGTAAATGGTATGCTAAGTACAAAGCAGCGAATAAACAAAATAAGTGGTTGAGCTATTTGTAAGCTTATTTCACATCTACCACATCAATGTCAAAAACCAGAACGCTATTTGGCGGAATATTTTTACTTCTGGTACGGATGGAATAAGCAAGGGCTGATGGAATAATAACACGAATACTACCTCCTACTTTACACATGGGTACTGCGATCTGCCAACCCTTGATCAACCTGTTTAAGGGAAATGTTGCGGGTTTGTCTTTGGTTTGATCAAAGATTGACCCATCAGCCAATAGACTCCCCTTGTAATAAACAGTTACCGTATCGGTCAGTTTCACATATTTACCTTTACCTTCTTTAGTTATCGCATAATATACACCATCTTTACTGCCGCTTGTATCTGTAATTTTTTTGGCAACAGCACCTGCGATCAGTTCCTTATCTTTTTTTGCCTGTAGGGCAGAATCATAGTTCTTCGACCAATCTATTTGGGGACGGGTATTAGTTGCATTACGAGAAAATCCTTCAGCCACAGTAAGCTCTTGCCATCTGCCCCTATCTGTTTGTATCCAGGGATTTACTTCATCGGCTTGTAGTTTGGCATCCAACTGATATCCTTTTAGGAAATTCCCATCTTCCATTCTTTTGAAAGCAGCCAATAATTTCCAACTATTCTTCTCAGGCAACTGAATATAAGCCGTGTAAATTGTAAATCTATCTGCACTATCCTTTAATGCAGTGATCATATATTCATACTTTTTTCCTTCTTCCAAAACATATTTCCATTCAGCTTCGATTTTTGCCTCCCGATTATTTTTTTCAATCTTAACTCCCTCACCTGTTGCAAATACCGAGGGTATCATTTTATTGGTACCGATAACTTGAAATGAAATACTGCGTTTAGTTTTTTTCTTATTTGTTGTAAGCACTATATTTCCTCCATCAAATCCTAAAGCCACCATTTTTTGTTTGGTCACTACCTGTGTTGTATTCAACGCAAAGCGATTATAATATACAACCCCACTAATGGTATCACCGGTGGTAAAATGAACGGGTTGTGCTATGCATGTAAGCGAAGTGGCCAGCAGTAATGCCAGAAATAATTTTTGCATGCAGTAAATATAGCTAGTATCTCAGAAAATTCCTGAACCAATAGCCGGAGGCTTTAATGGTTCTTAATTGGGTAGCAAAATCTACATGTACCAATCCGAATGGGGCTTGAAACCCTTCGTTCCATTCAAAATTGTCTGTAAGTGTCCATGCAAGGAAGCCACTAATATTTACCCCTTCTTTTTTTGCTTTTAAAGCGGCTCGAAGGTATT
Organism: uncultured Flavihumibacter sp.; assembly: GCA_902168225.1. Lineage (GTDB taxonomy): Bacteria > Bacteroidota > Bacteroidia > Chitinophagales > Chitinophagaceae > Sediminibacterium. The sequence continues at coordinate 24,687 of CABHOW010000152.1, forward strand.
GCTGAAAATAGTTGATACGAAGTTCATCGTTGATGCTACCTGCTACTAATTTATCCCGAAAACAAGCCCCGCTTTCTGTGATCATGATATTTTTAACAGAACCATATAACCAGAATCTTTTTATCATACGATAAAAACTATCTGCATTTATTTCCCAACCCAAATCGGTATGAGGTACTTTTCGGGAACTTGCTTTTACTTCATTGGCATGCACATAGGGTATCAGCGCATTGTATTTGACAGTAAGGGCAAAGTAATTTTGAATACCAATAAAATCAAAATTGAAATGCATTCGTTCTTTGTATTTCCACGCTTTATTATGTATATGCATTTTTTCGAGCAGCGGGAAATTATTAAGTTCAGGATATCCTCTTCCGAGAGCAGGTTCTATGAACAGTTTATTCAACAAAACATCCGCCCTTTGTGCAGCTTGCACATCTTCTTGCTTTTGAGAAAATGGCATTACTTCACTACAAGAGAAGCTGGTACCAATATGCGCACCTCTTACTAATCCGCGTAAAATTCTACCCCCTTCTGCATTCGCAAGGGTAGCATTATGCACCGCACTCATAAAATGAGTCACACTGGTTTTTCCCGGTGCATGTTTGCCTATCAAATACCCTAAGGAGGTGAAACCCATGGGTTCATTCAGTACGATCCAATGTTTTACCCGATCTCCAAAATTAGTTGCACAAACCGTAGCAAAACGATGGAACCATTTTTGAAACACGGTACTGGCCCACCCGCCTTGCTTTTCAAGCTCGTAGGGTAGGTCCCAATGATATAGGGTAACCATAGGTGTTAGTCCTAATTCCAAACACTCATCAATTACGTTATTGTAAAATGCAATACCTTCTTTATTTACCCGGCCGGTACCATCGGGTAATATCCTGCTCCAGGAGATTGAAAAGCGAAATACTTGGAATCCCAAGCCTTTTACCAACATTAAATCATCCTTATACCGGTGATAGAAATCGCAACACAGGGTAGGTTGACCGTTTCCCTTAATTTTCCCTATTCTTTTAGAAAATTGGTCCCAAATAGAAGCACCTCTACCTCCGAGTAAAGCCCCGCCTTCATTCTGGGCTGCAGAAATAGCAACCCCCCACAAGAAATCAGATCCAAAATCTGTTGCTTTCATACAACGAAGATGCCATTGAATGGCAAATTTTGATATTAAGCAATTGTTATTAAAATGTGGAATATTAAAATTAAATTAAACAGTTGTTTAATTTAAACGATTGTTTAATTTTGCGATGTGAATCCAACGCAACCACAAATCGATAAACGCGATCATTTGATCAACGAAGCCATTGAACTCTTTGCTGAGAAAGGGTTTGAAGGCACCTCCATAAGGGATTTGGCAACCCGGGCCGGCGTTAATATAGCCATGGTGAATTATTATTTTGGGTCGAAAGAAAAATTATTTGAGGCAATAGTAGCCAAAAAGGCAACGCATATGAGGGGTGTGCTTGATATGATATTAGCCGATAAGGCGCTTTCAGAAATAGAAAAATTAGATGCGATCATAGAAAGTTATATAGCCCGATTCTTTGCCTATCATACTTTTCATCGCGTACTACAGCAGGAATTATTAGTATCCAGCAGAGATCATATGCATGAAACCATTATCGATCTATTTGTTCGCAATACACGGGATGTAGTTGGCATCATTCAAAAAGGCATAAAATCAGGTAAATTCAAAAAGGTAGACCCTGAATTAACTTTCGCATCTATCATTGGCACTTTAAACCAGGTACTCTCTTCAGGCCTGATGTGCAATAAATTAATGAACAAACCAAAAAACTATAACCCTTACGATAACCCTCAATTTAAAAAAAGACTTACCACACATATTAAGTGTATGGTACACGCACTACTATTAAAATAAACATATGGAACAAGCATCAACCCAAACGCAATCAACAAAAAAAACAAATCCGATCCCTCGCATCATCATTATCGTTCTCGTGCTAGGTATTGGTGGTTATTTCGGATACAAGAAAATAAACTTTGCCCTTACGCATGAAACAACAGACAATGCACAAATTGAAACACAAATAACCCCCGTTTTACCAAGAGTGGCAGGGTATGTTAAGGAAATAGCTGTAAAGGATTATGACAGTGTTCGAAAAGGTGATTTATTGGTGCAATTAGACGACGCTGAACTGCAAGCACAATTATCAGAAATGCAGGCCGACTATAAGCAAGCGGAAGTAGATATCATAAATGCCAGAGCTGCGCTCAATAACGCCATAGTTAGTTTGAAAGTGAATAAGGGTAATATTGAACTTACTGATATACGCCAACAAAAAGCATTGGCCGATTATAATCGCGATAAAAATTTATACGCCGCGGACGCTATAACAAAAAAACAATTGGAAGATAGCAGATATAATTATGAAACAGCCATGAAACAATCCGGCAATTCACGTACGGATCTTACTGCTGCAGAAAGCAGAATAGCTGTTTTAGAATCAGCCGTAAAAAAAGCAGAAGCTTCCATGGGAATTAAAAAAGCACGTATAGAACAACAAGAATTGAAAATTTCCTACACGCGTATATATGCTCCTCAAGACGGTAAAATTGGGAAAAAAGCGATCAGTGTAGGGCAATTCGTGCAAATGGGCTCACCCCTATTCTCCATTGTAAATGATAGCACTTACTGGGTAGTTGCCAACTTCAAAGAGAATCAAATAAAGTCATTACAACCAGGTAAAAAAGTATCGATAGAAATAGATGCCTACCCCGATTTAAAACTTACGGGAACCGTGGCCAGCTTAAGCGAAGCTACAGGCGCCAAATTCGCCCTATTACCTCCGGATAATGCAAGCGGCAATTTTGTAAAAGTTACGCAAAGAGTTCCTGTAAAAATTTGGATTAATGAGGTGAACAGTATTAAACACTTACTGCGTGCAGGATTAAGTGTATCGATCATCGCAGCTTCAAAATAACCAATATGTCTAAGATTAAAGGCTTCGCAAAAGCCATTATCATTATAACTACCGTTTCCGCGGCAATCATGGAATTGATTGATACATCCATTGTGAATGTAGCACTTAACGATATGAGCGGCAGCTTGGGCGTCAATATTGAAGATATAAGTTGGGTTATTACGTCCTACGCTATAGCCAATGTGATCATCATTCCTTTAACAGGATTCCTCGCAGAATATTTTGGCAGAAAGAATTATTATCTGGTATCGATGATAATTTTTACGCTAGCCTCCTATATGTGCGGACAATCATCGAGCTTATTAGAAATAGTTATTTGGCGATTTATACAAGGTATTGGGGGTGGTGCTTTACTATCTACCTCACAAGCTATATTATTTGATGCGTTCGACCCGAAAGACAGAGGCAAAGCTGCAGGATTATTTGGTATGGGCTTAATTCTAGGTCCTACTTTAGGTCCAACATTAGGCGGATATATCATGCAAAATTTTAGTTGGCCTCTTATTTTCATGATCAATATTCCTGTGGGTATTATTGCTACAGTACTATCCTTTATTTTTATCGACCAGAAAGAAGGCGAAGGAAAAAATAAAGCAAATATCAAAATTGATTATCTGGGCATTGGGTTATTAACTGTTGGTATTTCTTGTTTACAGTTTGTATTAGAAAGAGGAGAAAGTGAAGATTGGTTTAATAGTGAAGCTATTCGTATATGTGCTATAGTGGCTTTTATTTCATTAGCTACTTTTATTTGGCAAGAATTACGCGTTAAACAACCGGCTGTAAATATTCGCTTATTGGGAAATAGAAATCTTGCCTTTACAACCATATTCACTTTTGTTGCGGGTATTGGCTTATTTACTTCTGTTTTCGTATATCCGGTTCTTGCCCAACGTGTATTAGGTTTCACCTCTTATGAAACAGGCTTAGCATTACTGGCACCTACTATGGCGGGTGTGGTTGCCATGCCCTTAATGGGTATCCTTCTAAGCAAGGGCGTTTCACCACTGCCCTTTGTAGCAACGGGTTTTGTATTATTTACCTGCTATGCATTTATCAATGCCGGTATCAGTCCGGATATAGGTAAAAACGATCTCTTCCTTCCCTTTATCATTCGCGCATTAGGCATAGCCATGTGTCAGCTTCCTTTGGTAAATCAGGCTGTTGCCGGTTTACATCCCAAAGATTATGCAACGGGTATTGGGTTAAACAATATGGTTCGTCAACTTGGCGGAGCTTCGGGTATTGCCATTGCCAATAACTATATTGCCCAACGCTATGCGCAACACAGAAGCGATTTAGTAAGTAATATGCAAGATGGTGCTGCACAAGCAAGCGTAATGGCTCAAAATATTGCTGCTCGTACAGGCGATGCCATCTCCCTTGCTAATACCAAAGCTTTAGGATTCATGAATCTTTCTGTAGATAAACAATCCTATTTTTTGGCTTATTTAGATACGTTTAGGCTCATCGGAATTTTCTTCGTCCTTACCATTCCACTTATAATATTTTTAAGAACTAAAAAGAAAACTGCTGAAGAATTAGCTGCATCTATCAAAGCAGCCAATGAAGCACATTAATAATATGATCATGAAAAAAATTATTATTTTAACCATGTTTTTGATTGCTCAACGATCAATCACCGCTCAGGTAAAAACAAATGGAGAACTAAAAGAACTCATCAATCGTTCTTTCAGTTATTTCCCTAAAATAAAAGAGGCAGATAACGCGATACTAACTGCAACGGAAAGAGTAGCACTCACCAAACTCAATAATAGTGTTACTGTAAATGCGACAGGATCCTATACTTTTATAGATCCTGTGCCCAGTGTAGTATTCCCTGTAGGAGGTGCTGCGCAAAAAATTAATTTCCAACCCCAAAATAATGTAAATACTTCCGTAACCGGTAACTATACAATAGTAGATTTTGGGAGATTGAAAGCAGCGGTGGAACGTGCAAAAGACGATATTCAGTTTGCAGAACATAATGCGAGTGCTGCTCGTAGCGCGCTCGCTGCACAGGTGGCTACCATTTATTACAATATTGTTTTTCTTCAAAAAGCAATAACTATTCAAGATAGTGTATTAGCTTTTTTGGCAGAAAACAAAAAAATAGTAGATGCTAAAATAAAAGATGGAGAAGCTTTAAAACTAGATCTGCTGAATATCCAAGCAAATATCGATAATGAAGAAAATAAGAAAATTGATTTAACAAATAGCTTAGCCAAACAAATAAACCTATTAAGCTATACTACCGGAACTACAAATACCAACGGTAAATATTTTGATTTCAATTTGGACGACTATACAGTGGATGCAGCAGCAAGTAATGCAGAAGCCAATAATACTGATTTTCTACTAGCAAAAGATAAAATAAAACAAGCCAACAACGATATGGCAATTACCCGCCTGCAAGACAAGCCATTTCTGAATGTTACTGCTGGAGCCGGTTTTAGAAATGGGATACAACCCGAAATCAACCAATTCAAATTTAATTATTTAGCAGGGGTTGGACTTACAGTACCTATTTATACCGGGGGCAAAGTGAAACAGCAACTAAAATGGCAACAACAAATTGTAAAGCAACAGGAAATAGCATACAACACTTTACAAAATAATTATAGAAAAGATGTGTCTTTGGCAATCAATGATATCCAATCTACCAAAGAGAGAATAAAAAATACAGCTTCCCAAATTACGCAAGCTAAATATGCACGCGACTTAGCAGCTATTCGATTTAAAAATGATATCGGTACCAATTTAGAGCTTATTAACGCCTGTCTCTTATACACATCTCCGAGCCCACGAGACAGGCAGAAATCTCGTATGCCGTCTTCTGCTTGAAAAAAAAAA
>CABHOW010000153.1 GCA_902168225.1 uncultured Flavihumibacter sp.
ATCCCCCACATAACCATTAAAAGAAACCCTACCCCCGGCTACCAGTATATCATTGTATACAGTATCATTAATGGTAACCCTGCCACCGGCTATAATTAAATCACCATAAACGGGTGCATTAATTACAATATCAGAACCGGCAATATACAGGTCTTCATACACCGGCTTATTAATTACGGGGTTTTTACCCCATTCAATACGAGTGGCCTGTACAGAATATATGGTACCCAGCCAAAAGCTGAAGGCAATAAGGTGTTTCATAACAGTAATTTTAACCGACCTATTAATCATTATTCAAAACGCTGATATACATCTGTGCGAAGCAGCTTTGAATCCTTTACCGTAACCGGGTCGTTCAGATAAACTTCAAACGGCGGTTCCGCTGCTTTTTTATTATTTTTTGTAAGCCAGTTACTGATACCGGTATAAGCAATGCCGATCTGGTCATACGCACCCTGGTAATGCACTACTACCGCATTTCCGCCTTTTATTCTTTTTGTTTTTATTCTGCCGGTCAATTTACCAGGGGCTCTATTCACCTCAATAGCTGCATCCATTACAAATGGTGGTTGTGAAGAATGATAAAATCCCATAATTTTTACAGGCTGCAACTTTTGCTGGTAAATGAACGTAAACAATTCACCATACCCCTTATTCAATAACCGGCTAATATCTGCTGCCGTCATCGCAGTATCATGAATAAATAATACCTGCATTGGGGTAAGATTTATTTTTACCGCCATGAATGACGGTTGTTCTATGGTATCCTGCCCGGTGTTATTGGCAGTTACCTTAGCTGTCTGATCGGGATCACTTGCTACCGGGAATGAAAAAAAGCGGGAAAAACCCAGCAATACAAAAAGGGAAGCCAACAATAGTTTCATAATTCAGGTGTTAAATTAATGGTGGGCAATAAAAATGGGAAGATTAATGGTTTTTACAACCAATTCAGCAGTGCTGTGTTTAAGAAAACCGGAAAGCATACCGCGGCCAAATGCTCCCATCACCACAAAAATGTTTTTCTTCCCCAGGAGATAATTATACAATTCATCACTTGCTTTTCCATACAGTGTATGAAATCCGATACTGGAATAATGCATTTGAAGTAATTCACCTATCTTTTCTTTTTCGATCACCGGCCCATCTTCATTTTCATTCACCTGCAGAATCGTTACTTTTTTGTCTGTAAGTTCCGGAAAGAGATAAGTAAATTGTTTTATAGCAAATAATGACGACTTACTACCATCATAGGCAAACAATATCTCCTCTGTTCCATAGAAACTAAAAGGAGCAATCACCACAGGGCATTCGCTTTTGGCAAGTACTTCTTTTATAAAACCGGTAGGAACGCCCTCGTTTTTTCCCCCGAAAGACATTTCGGGATCTACAATGAGCAACTCGGCAAAGCGGCTTTCGGAAATAATTTCCCAAACAGGAACCCCTTTGTCAAGGTGCACTGAACAATTTGAGCCTCTGTTTTCACATGTTTGTTTAAAAAGGTGAATGTTTTCATCTATTAACTTTGTCCTTGCTTTACTTTCTTCTTCTTTTTTTCAAGAAAAACACCTATAATCTTAGAATGAGTAAATTTTGCCAGAAAACAGGCAAAATCTAAATAATTCGTATTTATTTGGCTTGCATCAATTGCAACTAATATTTTTTTCATGTCAACGTTTAATTAAAGCTATTTACTTAAAGTAGCTGAATCTATGATGTAGATTAGAGCACACCATGACACTAATCAAAAAAAGGAACTTTACCGGAGTATAACCATTATTTTTTCACTGGTGATGGGTATCATTACAGAACCTGACGTGTATATGTATTTCCCGCTATGTGTTTTGCTATCTTTAATTAGGAAATTATAACATCCCCCTATATGCCAGATACAAAATCAAAGATTAAGCAATTTCAATATGAAAGTGATGCATGGAGAAGGGTGTTAGTATTTCTTTTACAGGAAAATGCCATTTTAAAAACCCGGCTTGCTGAAGTGGTGCGTGAAAATAATGTTTCTGGTGATTTTTTGGAAATCGCCGAGCAATATCAAAATCAATTTATCCAGAATGATCAGATCATTAATTTTGTCCGGTTGGATATTGGCGAACTTGACAATTTATTAACGAGAGGTTTACATGAGAATGGACTTGTTGTAAAAACAATTGCACGTAAGCAAAAAAAATTACGGAAGGAACTAACAACGCTGGAGACAACGTTTAATGAGATAAAAATTCAGTTCAATAATTACCTGGCAGACACTTTGTGATCAATTTAATTCATCAGGTTTTCCAGTTTTTTTTCGTTCAAAATAATAATGTCTCCATCTTGTATGTCAATCAGTTTCTCACTTTTAAAGTCACCCAGGGTTCTGATCAGCGATTCAGTCGCGATGCCTGCAATGGTAGCCAGGTTGTCACGGCTGAGATGTATGGAGCTTTCATATTTTTTATGCAGGGCGATTAAAGTATCAGCCACTTTCTTTCGGAGGGAGTTGTAGGCTATTCTTAACAGTTGCGCTTCCATTTCTGTAATATTCTTAGCCAGTAGCGTTACAAATTTTTTGGATATTTCTCTGTTTGCATACATCAGTTCTTCAAAATCTTCTTTTGGAATGAAGGCCAGTTCTGTATCTTCTAAAGCTTCGGCAGTTTCTTTGTAATTTGTACCTTCTAATAATGCAACATGGCCAAGAAAATCTCCTTCGAAATATAGGCCAACTGTCAATTCCTTACCGTCATCATTGGATTTATAGGTTTTTACTTTGCCTTTTTGCAAGTAAAAAAGCCGGGCTGGCCGATTGCCCTCAGAATAAACGATCTGTTTCTTTTTAAATTTATTGATATCTCTATCTGCAGTAAACGTATCTAATATATTTTTATCCTGATTTAAGCTTATTAATTCATTCAGTCCCGATAAGCCAGGCGTCAGCTCTTTTTTCAATAGTTCTATCTTTTTTATCCTGCTTTCAACCGCATTTAGTAATTCCGTACCATCAAAGGGTTTGGTCAGATAATCATCGGCACCCAGTTCCATCCCTTTCCTTATTTCGCTCCTTTCGGTTTTAGCTGTTAAAAATATAAAGGGTGTGTTTTGTATAGACGGATTCTTTTGTACCATATGAAGCACACCGTACCCGTCCAGCATCGGCATCATGATATCGCAGATGATCAGGTCGGGTTTTTCCCGTAAAGCTGCCTCAACACCGTCTTTGCCGTTTTCTGCTGTAAAAACAGTATAGCTGGCCAATTCCAGGATCTCAGCCGTATTTTCACGGATGTTTTGATTATCTTCAATAAGCAAAATCTTTTTCATAGTAAACCCTTTTAATGGTTAGCAATGCTTGTTCATCATGGAGTAAATGATATCGTTGTTTCAAAGGCTGGTTGTATCATCGGGAAGTATAAAGCTCAGTTTCATTTCCGTACCTTGTTCAGGCAGGCTTTCACAAACTATTGTACCATTCATAAGTTCTGCGTATTTAGCCACAATATGTAACCCCAGTCCGGTTCCCTGGATATTAGTGGTATTAGTACCCCTAAAAAACCGTTCAAACAAATGGTTTTGATCTTCTTTAGATATGCCAATACCGTCATCTTTAACAGAAAATTTTAACCGACCATTTTCCAACTCACTCGAAATTTTAATTGTGCCATTTTCAGGCGAAAACTTTATGGCATTTGACAACAAATTTAATACGATGTGTTTCAACAGGGAAGGGTCCATTACCACCATTTCTTCAGCAACATGTTTGTAAACTATTTTCTGACCGTGTTTTTGAATGCTTTTAATTTCTCCCAGAATTCGCGTAATGAGCTCTTTAATATTAAATCGGGCCGGCTTAGCCGAAGTTTTGCCTTCTTCTATTTTACCAACAGATAAAAAATCATTCAAAATATCGGTCAATGTATTGACAGAAGAGATAATTCTTTCAATATGCTTTTCCCGATTGACCTGTTCTTCAGTAGTCACGTATTTCTGCAATAAATAAGTGGACGATAATATGGTGCTTAAAGGGGTTCTGAACTCATGAGATGCCAGTGACACAAAGCGGGATTTTAATTCATTGAGATCTTTTTCTTTGTTTAAGGCCCTTCCCAGTTCTTCCTTGGAATTTTCAAGCTTATGCAGCGTGTCTGACAACTGGTGCGTACGCTCTTGCACCTTCTCTTCCAGCTCATCATTTAACCGTCGGATCTCTTCTTCCGCCTTTTTGCGAATAGCGATATTGTTTATAAACGCCACCACAAAACTGCCGGTGTGATTACTATAATGGCATAAACTAACCTCTACAGGAAACTCTGTCCCATCTTTACGAGTGCCATACAGGTCCATACCTGCACCCATGGGACGGTTCTGTAAATGATTGGCAAAATTTTCGCGATGTTGAAGATGCCTTTGATGAAAACGTCCAGGAATGAGAATTTCAACTTTTTGGCCAACCAGATCTTCGGCGGCATAGCCAAATTGTTCAAGCATAAATGGATTGGCCAGGATAATCTCCCCTTGCTGATTGGTTACAA
>CABHOW010000154.1 GCA_902168225.1 uncultured Flavihumibacter sp.
CTTCGTCGGCAGCGTCAGATGTGTATAAGAGACAGGAGTGTTCCTTTATACGTTTCCTGCATAGAACTTTTTAATAGAGTTACAAACCTGTTCAACCTGTGCAGGCTCCATACCTGGCCATAATGGTAAACTTAAACAGGTATCTGCAATTTCTTCAGCAATGGGAAAATCGCCGGGCTCATGTCCCATTGTTTCATAAGCTTTTTGTAAATGCGGAGGTACAGGATAATGTATAAGGGTACCAATACCATCTTTTGCTAAATGTTCCTGCAGTGCAGTTCTTTGTTTTGTACGAACAACATACAGATGGTATACATGAGAAGCGCCAGCTTTTATAAAGGGCAAAACCAGGTCTCCAATTCCTTTAAGTTGTTGATCGTATATGTTGGCTATTGCCTGTCGTTCCGCTGTCCAACGGTCAATGAATTTTAATTTAACTGATAAAAATGCGGCCTGCAATTCATCCAACCGCATATTATATCCTATCACCTCATTATAATACTTCTTTTCAGATCCATAATTGCGCATTAAAACAGCCTGATTGCAAAGCGCCGGATCATTTGTTGTCACAGCACCAGCATCTCCTAATGCCCCCAAATTTTTTCCGGGATAGAAGCTTGTTGCATTTATATGTCCCCAACTACCAGTAATTTTTCCGTTCCATGTTGCACCGTGTGCCTGAGCATTATCTTCAACAACAAATAATTTATGATCTGAAGCGATTTGCATGATCGCTTCCATTTCGCAAGCCTGGCCGTATAAATGCACCGGCAATATCGCTTTCGTTTTTGGCGTAATGGCTGCCTTAATATTTTCCGGGGATATATTATAAGTTGCTTTATCCGGTTCTACCAGTACGGGCGTGGCCTTTACATGTGAAACCGCCAGTACGGTAGCTATATAAGTATTTGAAGGAACAATTACTTCATCGCCCGCACCTACCTGTAATGCCCGTAACGCCACTATGAGTGCATCCAGCCCATTACTTACACCTACAGCATGTGATACTTTACTGTATTCAGCATATTCTTTTTCAAAGGCCTTCAACTTATTGCCTAAAATATAATAGTTGCTATCATAAAAATCAGCAAAACTATCAAGCATCTCCTGGCGTATCAGGGAATGCATACCGGAAAAAGAGAGAAACGGAATGTTCATATATATTTAAGCCTTTACGAGAATATTATTATCAACGTTGAATCTATCACCATTTTTAGCCAGCCAAAAACCATTTTCCTGTTTTAACTTTTCACCTCTTGCATCAACCCAGCCTCGAATAGTAGCCGGGTTTCCGAAAACCAGGGCAAAAGCCGGCACATCTTTAGTCACCACACTACCCGCACCTATTAAAGCATATTCACCAATAGTAATGCCACCCATAATTACGGCTGCAGCACCTATAGATGCATGGTGTTTAATAGTGGTTTGTTGAAATTCTGTAGGATAGACTTTTGAGCGGGGAACTCTATCATTTGTAAAAGTTACATTTGGACCTACGAAAACATTATCTTCAATAGTGATTCCGTCCCACAAATACACACCGCTTTTAATGGTAACATTGTTACCTACGCGTACATCATTCTCAATAAAAGTATGGCAGTTAATATTACAGTTTGAGCCGATGCTTGCTTTTGAAAGTACAATGGCAAATTGCCAAATCATTGTATCATCGCCAATATTTGTCGATTGCACATCGGCTAATGGATGTATTTTAACCGGCATAACTTAAAAAAGTATTGTATTCTCTTATATAATCTTTTTCATTGTAGGTGTGCGATGCCAGCACCAGGCAAATGGCTCCTGATGAAAAATTCATTTCTGCTGCCCATATTCCTGGTGGGATATACAATCCATAATGTGGCTGATTTAACATTACCATGCGTTTGGTTTTTCCATCATCTAATAATACTTCAAATGAGCCGCTGGCTGCAATCAAAAATTGATGACATTCATAATGCGCATGCGCTCCCCTTGATTCACCGGCTGGAATATCGTACAGGTAAAAAATTCTTTTTATATCAAAAGGCAGGCTCATACCACTATGCACCGGGGTAATATTGCCTTTCCGATCTTTTATCTTAGGCAGATGAACAATATTGCACTCAAAAACAGTAGGTCTCATAATTATACCATTGAAATATAAGCATCCCAATTGCGGATGTAATCTGTTTCGTCATAAGCAGTATCGGTAACTACCATGGCCAAAGAATTGGTAGAGAAATTCTCCATTCTACGCCAAATCATTTTGGGTACCAAAAGCCCGTAATAAGAACGATTCAAATGAAATCTATGCTCCGTTTTTCCATCATGAAGCACCACATCGAAACTTCCGCTTAACGCCACAATGAATTCCTGCGAAGTTTTATAGGCATGCTCACCTCTTACTTCACCTCCCGGCACATCATATATCCAAAATACCCGTGCCATAGCAAAGGGTATATGTTTGTTTTCTTCCAAAAATGAAAGATTACCGCGTGGGTCTTCAATTTTTGATAATTGAATTAGTTGCACTGGTTATTTCTGGGGTTTTATAATTTTTTTTATCGTTCGTTTTAACCGGTCTACTCTATCAGACCGCCTTAGTTTTTTAAGCACCTGCTGCCTTTCAACTCCAGAAAGCACATCGTCGGGTATAGTCTGAAACTCATGCAATATTGCTTCCTTATACAGCTTAGGGTACATATTGTTATTGATCCCAAAGTACACTTCCTGGTCGCCATGATTTCTCCAGAAAATAAGACCGGGAGGCACTAACATTACTTTATAGTTAACTGCCATCTTTAACCCAAATTCAAAATCACCAATCATTCTTTTACCCGAAAAACCACCCAGTTTTTCAAAACAGGCTCTTCTTATAATTGTTCCGGTAGGAGCACAGTGTAAATAACCTTCTTTAAAAAAATGATGTCTTACCGACTCTTGCGGCGTCATAATGATCGGAAACGGCTTAATGGTTACATTCTCTCTATGAGAAATGCCTAAAGCAACTTCTTTATCCTGCTCCATAAAATCTACAAATGCTTCCAGCCCATATTTGTAGATCATATCATCCGAATCGAGGTACTTCAAATATTCTCCAGTTGCATAGGTCGCTGTTTTATTCCGGTTGGGATAATCGCCCAGGTTTTTCTCATTGATAAAAACTTTAATTCTGTTATCAGCCCTGGCATATTGCTGCGCTATCTCTACCGTTTTGTCTTTAGACCGGTCATCATTTATAATCAGTTCAAAGTTTTTATAGGACGAAGCCAGCACACTTTCAATGGCTTCAGCAATATACTTTTCCCTGTTGTATGCTGTCATTAAAATTGAAACTAAAGGCTGCCCCATTAACTGAAATTACTTTTGATAATTATATAATTACTTAAATAGTATTAACCCAATTGACCCGGAATGTTTTTAACCCTTCACCTTGTGCAACAAAAATTTACAGGTCATGTATATACTTTCCGGCAATAGCCGCGCTAATCTTTGTTGCTTTTGCACAATAAATACCTTTTCTTTAGCCCTAATGCCAACCACTAAATGCTTAAAATTATTAGCCCAATTATTTGGATCAAAGTAGGTGTTGGCATAATCGTTTGCCTGTTGTTTTATTGTATCTAACAACGCTCTATCCGTATGCAATAATTCTATTGTTGAAACAATTTCTTCGTAACTATTTATTAAAAATCCGGTTTTCTTATCCTCCACCATATCAGGAATCCCTATGGGAAGATTACGGGCAACAGGCGCCACTCCTCTTTTCATAGCTTCCAACACCACTAAACCCAGGCCTTCCGATCTGCTTGGAAAAACCAGGATATCCATTTCCCCCAGATTTTTCATCAACTGACTATGAGGGGTGTCAAAAAAAATAGCTACGCCTGCAGGTAACTGGCCCAGAAGCACATTGTCTGCTCCACCTTTTACGGTGTAAACATGCCACTGCACTTCTATTCCTTTCGCATTTACTGCTTCAATTACTTTTACAAGATCATCCGCCCCTTTCATTATTTCAAACCGCCCTATAAAAACAAGTTTAAGGGGTGAATTACTTTTCCGAATGACGGGATGAACATTTTGTATTAATGTATAGGCAACTGAAAAAGGCAGGGAAGGAAATAGTTTGCTATATTTTTCTTTCAGGCCTTTACTTACACAAAAAACATGGTCAATAACGCCCTCAAACCTTATAATGGTATTATGATAGTGAATTAAATCGCCATGTAAAATAAAAACCGTCCTATTTTTTAATTGCAGAAAGCTTATCGCTTCCAGTTCAAACGAATCGTTGCAGATTAAAATATCATCTTCACCCAGTTCAGCAACGAGATCCCTGTATTTTGAGGCTTCTGTTGCATATGGACTAAAATGTAGTGAATAAGCTTTTGATAATTCGTCCGTCTTCTTTATTGTTGAAAATCCCTGGCCCTGACCATAAGCAATAATCAGGTAATCAATCCCATTTTCATGAAACCATGTTGCCAGGTTGGTAACATAGGTTCGCACACCACCAACAACATCAGGATAAAAGAACACTATTCTAGGCATGCAACGATCTGACTATTATTCTATTTGTTTAAAAGTTGCAGTTTTGACTATTTCGGTAGCAGGAAACCAAAATGCTCTGTCATATGGCCTGTTTAACATTACAACCGGGAGAGAAGGGTTGAATATTTTCGATATATCAGAAAGAAATGAACTGGTTTTTATAAGAAAATCACAATGAGAAAGTATGAGACTATTTACAATGGCATCGCGGTTTATCTCAAATTTATCCAGGTGTTTGTTTGTATGTACAGGCGTATTATCATCTGAACGCTGGTAATCGGTACGCATGATCACCTCTATTTCGGGCATTTCTGATTTCAGGTAGGAGACAAAAGAGTTATCATCTGTAGAAAGAAATATTGCCGAATTGGGAAGATATTGGTTTTTAACATGTCTAATATTCCGGATCACCTTATCGT
>CABHOW010000155.1 GCA_902168225.1 uncultured Flavihumibacter sp.
GTGGGCTCGGAGATGTGTATAAGAGACAGTACATATATTGTATATAAGCAAAAAAACATAAAATTAGTTATAGCCTCTTCGACCCCATTGACTGTGGCCTTCCCTGCGCTGATTCGATATTATTTAAAGAAAACACCGTTTGTATTTGAGGTACGTGACTTATGGCCTGAGGCACCAATTCAATTGGGATTTATTAAAAATGGGTTAGTGATTAGATTTTTGCGTTGGTTTGAAAGACTAACTTATAAAAAAGCTATACATGTTAATACACTTTCTCCCGGCATGCAGCAGGGGGTAACAAGGCACATTCCGCTAGAAAAAACATCCATGATACCCAATATGGCTAAAATTGATAAGTTTTGGCCCCGACCCAAAGACCTTTCCAAAAATGAAAAA
Organism: uncultured Flavihumibacter sp.; assembly: GCA_902168225.1. Classification (GTDB taxonomy): domain Bacteria; phylum Bacteroidota; class Bacteroidia; order Chitinophagales; family Chitinophagaceae; genus Sediminibacterium. The sequence goes on from CABHOW010000155.1 coordinate 397, forward strand.
TTTAATATTTCAAACGAAACATTTAAATTAATATATTTTGGAACAATGGGTGTTGCTAATGGAATAGATTATATAATAAAAGCTATACATTTGCTTGAAACGCAAAAGTGTGCTGGTGTCGAATTTATATTCATGGGTGATGGGGCTATGAAGCAGGCGTTGCTTAATCTTTCAGAAAAACTTTTCTATATTAAAGTTACTGTATTAGAAAGACAGCCGATGGAAGTAGTATCAGAAATCGTAAACAATTGTGATGTATCCATATGTACATTTTCAAATATACCGATTTTAAAAACAAATTCTCCAAATAAACTCTTTGATACCTTATCGGCCGGCAAAGCATCTATAGTAAATTCTGATGGCTGGACCAAGGATATTGTTGAAGATTATAATTGTGGTTTTTATGCTGATCCTGAAAATCCACATGATTTTAAAGATAAGATTCTACAATTGAAGAATGATAAGGTATTATTAGAAACTATGGGCAATAATGCCAGAAAAATTGCTATAGAGAAATTTGATAAATCAATACTCTGCAAACAGTTTGCAGATATTATTGATGCTAAAATGTTAAGGCTTAGCAAATAGAATTATGGATTCATTTTTTTTTGTACCGGGAAATAAGCTTGATAAGATTGAGTCAATATTATCTTTAGGAGTTCACGAGATTATAATTGATCTTGAGGATGCTGTGAGGTACTCTGAAAGGGAACTTATCGTTCATAAAATCATCTCTGATGCTTTTTTTTTAAATTTTTATATAAGGTTACCTCTTTATAATTTCGATAATAAGGTTGACAAATTATTATTGGAAAAACTAATTGCTGCTGGATTTAGAAAATTTGTTTTTCCCAAGATTGATTCAGCAACAGATTTTGATTTACTTTTACCTTGTTTTAAAGAAATTGACATCAGTATCATTCTTTTAGTTGAAACTCCTTTGTTTTTTTTACAGGTTCAGGATGTATTGTTTAAATATAAGAAATACTTTAAAGGCATAGGTATAGGCAGTCACGATTTTATGTCAGCTATTGGTGGAGTACACACGCTGTCTAATATTGACTACATAAGGCAACATATTCTTTATCTTGCACGTGCAATTAATATTTCGGCAATAGACATCGCTTCTATGGAACTCAGAAATGCTGATGATTTTAAAGAAGAGATAAAAAACGGTTTTGATAAAGGGTATGATGCTAAGTTTATAATACATCCATGGCAGCTATCAGTATTACAGAATATGCAGTTCTATAGTAAAAAAGATTATGAATGGGCATTGACAGTAGAACAGGCTTTTTTAAATGCAGGCAGCCATAGCGAATTTAATCCTATAACTGTAAATGGGCAGGTTATTGAAAGGCCGCACCTTAATAAAATGGATAAAATATTAAAATATTATAAAAATGAAAGCAAGTAATTTGGGTAATTTTTATGATGATTTTGAAGTTGGTGCTATAATCGAACATTCACTGTCTAAAACAATTTTTGAGAGTGACAATAATCTTTTTAGCCTTCTTACCATGAATCATCATCCGGTACATTTGAATCTGGACCATGTTTCCAATCATCAACATGGCCAAATTTTGGTTGTTGGTACTTTGGTATTTAGCCTTGTTGTAGGTATAACTGTGCCTGACATCAGTGGAAAAGCTATAGCAAACTTAGAGTATGAATCCATCAATCATCTTAATCCTGTCTTTATTAATGATACAATTTATGCCAAAACTACGATTTTAGATAAGTGGGAGTCGAAAACCAAAAATGACAGGGGTATTGTATATGTGGAAACTTTTGCCTTTAACCAAAACGGGCAAGGGGTGTTAAGTTTTAAAAGAAAAGTATTAATTCCAAAAAAAGTATAGCATGACAGATTATTTGATGAGAAGCCTAATGTTTGTGCCTGCTCATAATCATAAATTGATGGACAGCGCAATGAAAGTTGATGCTGATATTCTGCTTTTTGATATAGAAGATTCGGTTCAGCCACTAAGTAATAAACAGGTTGCACGCGATATGGTTATTAAGTATATGCAGGAAGGTAAATTCGAAGGCAGGATAATTTTCCCCAGGATTAATGACAGGGAAAGCGGGCAGTTACTTAAAGATGTTGTTGCCCTTACCATTCCAGGTATTACAGGTTTTATGTATCCTAAGGCGAAGAGAGGGGAAGATATTTATTTTTTTGACAAACTACTTGAAACTATTGAGTATGAAAAGGGGATCCCAGTTGGCACATTTAAAATAATCCCTCTGATTGAGACGGCTTCTGCTGTAATGAATGTCCAGGAAATATGTACAGCTTCTAAGCGTGTTGTGGCTATAGCTTATGGCTCAGAAGATTTTATAACAGATTTAGAAGGTATACACGATGAGGAACATATAAGCCTGTTCACACCGAGGGCAATGGTTGCGATGGGAGCGAGGGCGCACAATGTTATTCCAATTGATACTGTGCATGTAAGAGTTAAGGATCTTGAAGATTTAGAAAAAAATCTTGTATTGTCAAGGAAATTAGGCTTCGAAGGAATGTTGGTACTAAATCCAATGGAATTACCACTGGTCCATCAGTATTATTCGCCTTCTGAAGAGGAAATAAATCACTCGAAGGAAATTTTACACTCAGATGAGATTGCAAGGAAAGAAGGGCACGGAGTCGCAATCATAAACGGTAAGTTCATTGGCCCTCCATTTGTGGCAAAAGCTAAAAAAATATTGAAGAAGCATGAGTTAAACATAAAAAACAGAAAGCATGAGTAAAAAAGTATTGATTTTCGGAGGGCCTGGACCGGCATCTGTAATTGGACAAGCAATAGTTCATGCAAATGGTCTAGGTTACAATGAGTACGTATTTTCCGGTTTTGTCAATGATAAAGGTAAAGGTTCTGAAATCGATGGTTATCCTGTAATTGGGGGCCTTAGTGATACTAAGGAATTAATAGACCAAGGATACTATTTTATCTATACAATTTATAAGATTGGTGGTCAAATAGAGAGGATTAAATGGTTTAATGATCTAAATCTTCCGGAAGAAAGGCTTGCAATATTCGTACATCCTCATGCCTATGTCGCTCCTAATTCTACTTTAAGTCCCGGCTGCGTAGTGATGCCTGGTGCTAGTGTTTCAGGGAATACGGTTTTGGGTAAATGCACTTTGTTAATGAATGGTGCAGCTATAGGCCATGACAACACAATAGGAGATCATAATTTTTTCACGGCAAAAAGCTGCCTTGGCTCATGGATTACAACAGGTAAAGGTGTTTGGGTTGGACTTAATTCGACAGTAAGAGGCAGGACTTCCCTTGGAGATTACTCTGCAATTGGAGCAGGGGCGGTCATCACTAAAAATGTAGGTGCCGAAGAGATTTGGGTTGGAAACCCTGGGAAGTATCATAAGAA
>CABHOW010000156.1 GCA_902168225.1 uncultured Flavihumibacter sp.
GTAGTGTGTAGTGGGAAGTTCTTTACTATTCACTATCCACTTATCACTATACACTAACAAAACCGCCCACTGCCGCCAGTCGGGGGTTTTATCGAAAGTACCATTACGGCCGCAGCCCATTAATTTCCAAAAAGAATAGTTAGGGTTGAACCAAAGTGCAAACCTGAAAAAAGCCATCGAAAAAAAACCGGCCCATCCGAACCATTTCGGGTATCTTACCACTATCAATGCCACTTTCATAAGGCAATGTACCAGTATTTTTGATTCATTTTAAAAGAACGATTGCCCATGCGGAAAAGAATTTTGAATATTGACAGGTTAGTTGGTATTACAAAAGAAAATAGTGTATTACGCGGCGAAGCATTAAATCTGATAGAAACCATCAACAATGCATATGTTGATATTGAAAATGGGGTGATAGTTGAATTTGGGCCCTTCTCCGCCAAGGCGGATCAGGGTGACAATGGTTATGAATATATTGATGCAAAAGGAGCTACGGTATTACCTTGTTGGTGCGATAGTCATACACATATTGTTTTTGCCGCTTCGCGAGAGCATGAGTTTGTAGATAAAATAAATGGACTTAGTTATGCAGAAATCGCTGCCAGGGGTGGCGGTATCATTCATTCAGCTTCAACACTAGCTCAAACTTCTGAACAGGTACTATTTGAAAGTACCATGGAGCGCTTAGAAGCCCTGATGAGATTGGGTACCGGTGCCATTGAAATTAAATCCGGATATGGACTGAGCACAGCCAATGAGATAAAAATGCTTCGTGTAATTCAACGCGTTAAAGCCGCAGCTCCCATTCCGGTGAAAGCTAGCTTTTTAGGGGCGCATACCTATCCGCCTACTTATAAAAAAGATCATGAAGCTTATATCAGATTAATCATAAACGAAATGTTACCTGCTATTGCGGCAGAAAAACTGGCAGACTATATAGATGTTTTTTGTGAAGAAGGTTTTTTCAATTATGAACAAACGGTGCGTATTTGTGAGGCCGGTAAAAAGTATGGACTGAAACCAAAAATTCATGCCAATCAACTACATGCTTCCGGTGGTGTTGAAGCAGGTATTGAAGTTGGGGCTTTAAGTGTAGATCATTTAGAAACCATGACCCCAGCTAATATTGAGGCTTTGGCAAAATCTAATACGATTGGTACCATGCTACCCACCGCCGCTTTTTTTCTGGGGATGCAATACCCGCCTGCAAAGGCTTTGATGGCAGCCAATGCGGCGCTGGCCCTTGCTTCGGATTATAATCCCGGTTCTAGTCCGGGTGGAAATATGAATTTCGTGATTGCCTTGGCCTGTATTCACATGAAAATGTTACCGGAAGCCGCCATCAATGCTGCAACTATCAATGGTGCTTTTGCCATGGACCTCGCCGATGAAGTGGGTAGTATTGCAATGGGTAAAAGGGCTAATTTAATATTCACCAAACCTATTCCATCAATCGCTTATTTGCCATACAGCTTTTCTTCTAATCTGATAGATAAAGTAATGATCAATGGAAATTTCTTATAATACCGAATAGAAAAAAATTATATTTAGGTAGCTAAAACTGTTGTATGACCCACTTGAAAATCTACAATAAACAAGATATTTTATCGCTTACCCGTATGCGCCGTTTTGAAACCAAATTAGGAGAAAGGGTTCAAGTGGTTCAAAACCCGCAACAATTGGAGGCTTCTTTACAAGTGTCAACAGCACAATTTGTATTATTAGGTATTCCGGAAGATATTGGTGTAAAAGCTAATGGAGGTATCGGGGGTGCCGACTCTGCCTGGCTACCTTTTTTGAAAGCTTTTTTAAATATTCAAAGTAATGATTTCCTGGAAGGGAGTGATATTTTGTTGCTAGGGCATTTTGATTTTTCTGCCATCGAACAATTGATAGAGCAACACGCGCATGATGGAGAAGAGAAAATGGAGGCATTTAGGCATGCTGTAAATACAGTAGATGATGCCGTAGAACAATTAATTCATACCATTACACAGTTTGGTAAAATACCTATTGTAGTTGGTGGTGGACATAACAATGCTTATCCCTGTATTAAAGGAGCAGCAAAAGGTTATTATAAAGCCGGTCTTACACCTATTGCACAAATAAACGCTATTAACGTAGATGCGCATGCCGATTTCAGACCCTTGGAAGGAAGACATAGTGGTAATGGGTTTACATATGCCGAAGCCGATGGATACTTAGAAAAATACTGTGTGGTTGGCATACATGAAAACTATATACCTCAAAATGTGTGGATGGATATTGTAAATAATCCATTTGTTGATTGCATCACTTATGAAGACATATTCGTGCATGAAAAAAGAACTTTTATACAGGCGATAGCACATGCTACAGGGTTTACAGACGATACTTATTGCGGTATTGAATTAGATGTTGATAGTATTGCGCAAACCCTTAGTAGCGCGCAATCTCCTGTAGGGATTACCATTAATCATGCGCGGCAATACATGCATTTTGTAGCAGCAGATAGTAAAGTAGCTTATTTGCATATTTCCGAAGGAGCCAGCGTATTAAGCGATGGAAGAACAGATTCGGGAACGGGTAAATTAATTAGTTATTTAGTAACTGATTTTATTAAAAGTAAGCGTACATATTAACGATTTCTTTGCAGTTTAATTTTTTTATCAATTTACATCATCGTACCTTTGCGCCAGAATTGAGCAAAATAGTTGATATCACTTCACAGGTAGGTTGAATTAACACCATATTACTGCAACGATCAAGTTATAATTTCTACCGAGGCTCAAAAATATTTGTAAAAATTAAAATAGTAATACAATGAAAGGCGATATTATGCCCGGAATCGTACAAATCGATCGGGCGCACTTAAATGATTTGGTTAAAGAAGTAAAAGAAACAATTGCAACAGATGCGGTAATGTCAAAATCTGTATCACGTAAAGCGAAATTTGGGTTGATCGATCTTTGGAAAATTCAAAGAGGAATGCGATCAGCACATATCAACTTCAAAGAAAACTTCTAATAAAATCCCCCCAACAGTACTGTTGGGGGGATTTTTTGTTGGCAGCTTATCGTTCGAATTATTGAATTGCTGGTATTTAGGTAATTTGCGGTATGCTTAATGCTTATTTTATAACAGGTATCGGTACAGATGTAGGTAAAACTATAGTGTCGGCAATACTTGCAGAAGCCCTGGGTGCACATTATTGGAAACCGATTCAGGCAGGTTTTTCGGAAGGTACAGATACCGAAAAAGTAGCGACTTTAGTCTCCCATAAAGCCTGCAAATTTTATGCAGAATTATATAAGCTTCAACTTCCTGCATCTCCACATATAGCTGCCCGTGAAGAAAAAAAAACTATTGAGGTTGTTAAACTACTCCAAGCTTTCGAGGAAATAAAAGTAAAAACGAGAGATCGGGATTTATTGATAGAAGGAGCAGGAGGGTTATTGGTTCCTTTGGGCGATCAATTATTGGTAGCAGATTTCATAAAATTGTTGCGCATAAAAGTGATTTTAGTAAGTAGAAATTATTTGGGTAGTATCAATCATTCTTTATTAACAGCCGCTTTCTGCAGATCCAATGATATACCTGTTGCTGGTTGGATATTTACGGATACATATATGGATTATGAAGAAGAAATCGTGAAATGGAGTGGGTATCCAAAAATCACTAATGTACCTTTATTACCGAATATCGACGCTGTAACCATTGCCGAAGTTGCAAAACAAAAGAAAAACGCTATTTTACAAGCCTTACATGGATAATACCAAAGCCGTTTTAAGAGCAACCTATAAACAAAAAAGGTTGACCATTTCATCTAAGGAAAGATTGAAGCTCGACGATTTATTATTACTTCAGTTTCAGCAAATCGATTTCTCGGGTATTCATAGTTTGCTAACTTACTGGCCCATGGCAACTATGTGCGAACCGAATACACATTTATTTTCCGGATATTTAAGGCATATGATTCCGGGGTTAACAATCGCTTATCCACGTATAACAAGTAGGGAAGATATGGAAGCGGTGATCATTCATGAAGATACGGTGTATGATACTAATACATGGGGTATTACTGAACCAAGAGGTGAGCAGATACTACCGGCTTCGGCGATCGACTTAGTATTTGCTCCTTTATTGGTTTTTGATCAAAAAGGATATCGGTTGGGCTATGGTAAAGGTTATTACGATCGTTTTTTAAGTAATTGTACCGATGCAGCGATTATTGGTTTCTCTTATTTTGAGCCGATAAGGGAAATCGCAGATACCCATGAATTTGATTTACCTTTAACGATAGGTATTACTCCAGATAAACTGTATGAATTTTAATACGATCTTCTTAAAATCGTTTCGCGTTTTACTACTACCTATTGCAGTGCTTTACGGACTGGTAATTTATATACGAAACAGGTTATATGATAAGCGCTACATAGCATCTGCAGAATTTAATTTCCCGATTATTTGTGTAGGAAATATAGCTGTTGGAGGAACAGGAAAATCGCCAATGGTTGAGTATCTTGCCCAATTACTCCGACCTTATTTCAAAATTGCTACGCTGAGCCGAGGGTATAAACGGAAAACAAAGGGCTATGCATTGGCTAACGAAAACACCACCGCATTAGAAATTGGAGATGAGCCTATGCAGTTTCATACAAAATTCCCTGATATTGCGGTTGCAGTGGGTGAGGAGAGGATTGTAGCAATTCCGGGATTACTACAAGATCGTCCTGATTTGCAGGCTATTATTTTGGATGATGCTTTTCAACATCGTACCGTAAAAGCCGGGTTTAATATTTTACTCACTGATTACAGTAATTTATACACGCATGATTTCTTTTTACCAACAGGCGATCTGAGAGATGAATGGGCATCTGCTGATCGGGCTGATATCATTGTGGTTACTAAATGTCCGGCAGATCTAAGCGAACAACAACGTACCAATTTACTGAGAGATATTAAACCTAAAGTGCATCAGCAAGTTTTCTTCACTACCATTGAATATGGGTTACCTTACCATATATGTGATCGGGCAGAGAAGTGCCAGATAACCCAAGAAGATGAAGTGTTATTGGTTTGCGGAATCGCTAATCCCAAGCCTTTAAAAGAGTATCTTACTTTCCGCGCACATACTTATTATCAACTCGATTATTCAGATCATCACATATTTTCAGCAGACGATTTAGCGGATATTATTCGAAAATTCAGGGAGATACAATCGCGTAATAAAATGATTCTTACCACTGAAAAGGATGCTATGCGGTTATTAAAATTTAAAGAAGAGTTGTATAATATTCCATTATTTGTTATTCCGGTAAAACCTCATTTTTTATTTAATGAGGGAAATATATTTGATACGATCGTTTACAATTTTGTAAAAAACTTTCAGTTTAATCCAAGCTATGCGAAATAAAAAAACCAAATCCAAACAAAAAAAGCAAACTAAGTCAAAAACAAAATCTGTTGCTGCGCAACAAACCAAAGGACGGTTAGAGGTAACGCGTTCGGGTATGGGTTATGTGATAATCGAAAATGGTACAGGTGATATTATGGTTAAACCGGGTGATTTTGCTACGGCCCTCAATGGTGATATAGTAAGGGTAAAAGTGATCAAAGAAAATAGCAGAACCGGTAAGAAAGAAGGGAAGGTGTTAGAAGTTATTACAAGAAAACAAACAGAATTTGTGGGTCATATACAGCTCTCTACCAATTTCGCTTTTTTTGTGCCGGATACTGATAAGCCAATGCCCGATTTATTTATTCCATTAACTGATATAAAAGGAGCTAAGCATAAAGATCGTGTAATTGCCCGATTGGTAAAATGGGATAAAGAAGATAAAAAGCCCGTAGGGGAAGTGGTTAGTATTTTACATCCTGATAATGCCAATGATGCAGCTATGAAAGAGATATTGGCGCAAGCAGGCTTCCCGCTTCAATTTCCCGATGATGTATTGGAAGAAGCTGCCCGGTTAGCCGAACATTTAGATGCAGAAGAAATAAAGCATAGAAGAGACTGTAGAGATATCCTCACTTTTACGATCGATCCGGTTGATGCCAAAGATTTTGATGATGCTATTTCTTTCAGGGTACTTGGGGATGATAAATATGAAATTGGGGTTCATATCGCTGATGTAAGCTATTATGTAACACCCGAAACAGCCTTGGATGCGGAAGGGTATAAGCGGGCCACATCTGTATATTTACCAGATCGGGTAAATCCGATGTTGCCGGAACGTATTTCTAACGAATTATGTTCCCTGCGGCCTAAAGAGGATAAACTCACTTTTGCTGCTATTTTCCAAATGAATGGGAAAGGAGAAGTAAAACAATATTGGCTAGGAAGAACGGTTATTCATTCTAATCATCGGTTTACCTATGAGGATGCCCAAACCATCATAGAAACAAAAGACGGATTGTATAAGGATGAGATATTGTTGTTGAATGATATTGCACAACGGCTACGCAAAAAACGTTTCAGTAAAGGTGCCATTAATTTTTCTTCGCAGGAAGTACGTTTTAAGTTGGATGAAAAGGGGCACCCTATCGGAATTATGGTTAAAGAGAGTAAAGAAGCGCATCAACTGATTGAAGAATTTATGTTATTGGCAAATAGAACCGTAGCAGAGAATGTGGCTAAGCAACAGGTGAATAAAAAACCAATACCATTTCCTTATCGGGTACATGATCAGCCCGATGAAGAGAAGTTGGCTCCATTTATTCAGTTTGCACAGAAATACGGACATACATTCGATATGAGTTCTCCGGAAGCCATTGCTTTTAGTTTTAATAATATGTTGAAAGAGGCCAAAGGCAAACCCGAGCAACATGTGTTGGAGCAATTAGGTATTCGTACCATGGCAAAAGCTGTGTATACAACTGAAAATATTGGTCACTATGGATTGGCTTTTGAACATTATTGCCACTTTACATCGCCCATACGCCGTTATCCTGATGTTTTGGTACATAGGGTTTTGGCAAGTATCCTTAGCGGTAAGCCTGAGTTAGATAAGAAAATGCAGGAGAAATGTAAACATAGCAGCGAGCGAGAGCGAGCGGCTATGGAATGTGAAAGAGCAGGTAATAAGTATAAACAAGTGGAATTCTTGAAGGGGCATCTTGGCGAAATATTTGAAGGAGTTGTTAGTGGGGTAGCTTCATTCGGCTTTTGGGTAGAAACCGTAGAACATAAATGTGAGGGACTGGTAAGTATTATCAGTTTAAGCGATTACGATGATTTTCGATTGGTTGAGAGTGATTACAGTTTAGTAGGAAGAAGAAGTGGACGAATTTTCAGGATGGGGGATAAAGTAAAGATCAAGGTGGTGGCAGCTAATTTAGAAAAACGTCAGCTCGATTATGAATGGATCATCAAATAGATTACCAGCCACTTGCTAATACATCGGCTAGATGTAAGGATTGTAAACGGCTTTTCTTGTTTTTTGCACAACCATCAATATGCATCAAGCAGCTCATATCGGTGCTAATAATATGTGTGGCACCTGTTTGTTCTGCATTCGTTATTTTTTGATCGGCCATGGCTACACTGATAGGCTCAAATTTTACGGCAAAAGTTCCTCCGAAGCCGCAACAGGTCTCTACATCTTGCATCTCAACTAATTCTAGCCCTTGTACATGCGCTAATAGTTTTCTTGGCTCATCTTTTATTTTACATTCTCGAAGTGCTGCACAGCTATCATGATAAGTAGCTTTTGCTTCGAATTTGGCACCTACATTTTCTATGTTTAATATATTCACTAAGAAGTCGGAGAATTCATAAATATTTTCAGCTAATTTTTTTGCTTTTGCCTGGTTCGCTGAATTTTCAAAAAGCTTGGGATAATAATTCTTTACAAAGCCAACACAACTGGCACTCGGAGCCACTATATAACTCGAATGATCAAAATCATTGATAAATTTTGTACATACTTCTCTCGCTTCGCCCCAAAAGCCTCCGTTGAAAGCGGGTTGTCCGCAACAGGTTTGATTTTCATTATACGTAACTGTACAGCCTGCTTTTTCCAACACTTTTACCATATTAAAAGCAACGTTTGGATATAATTGATCTATAAAACAAGGCACAAATAATTGTACAGTAGTCATTATTTTCCTTTTTTCAAAGTATTGTTGAGGGCAATCATTTTAAGGGCAGTAATAGCAGCTTCTTCCCCCTTATGCCCATGTATACCGCCAATTCGTTCCTTAGCTTGTTGTTTATTAAGAACAGTAAGCACACCAAAAATAACCGGCACATCAATAGTAAGATTTAATTGCATCACACCGTCTGTAACCGCTTTACACACATAATCAAAATGGGGCGTATCTCCCTGAATAACGGTTCCTAAGGTAATATAGGCATCGGGCATGGTAGTGGCATAAGCATAATGATTTTTAACCGCAAAAGGAATTTCGACTGCGCCGGGAACGGTAATCACCTTATACCTTACACCTTCCTTCTTTAACACCTTAACGGCTCCTTTTTCGAGGGCATTTACAATATCTGCGTTCCAATCTGTTTTAATAATAACTACAAGGGCATTCCCCGTTGTAGGAATGCCCTTGTGTAATGTTTTATTACCTGTACTGGCCATGTGTATGGGCTTAATCGTTTTTCTCTAAACTTAAGCGGTTAATATATTTATCGGCCTGAAACCCTTTTTCTGTTTTAGGAAACTGCTCTTTTAATTCTTTATACAGACTTAAAGCTTCTTTTGTTTTTCCCGTTGTTTCGCTTAATAATGCCGCACGGAATAAATATTCAGATGAATTATTTTCATCTTCTTCAAAAGTTGCGGCAGCTTTTTTGTAGGCTTGAATTGCTTCTTCTTTTTTATTCAATTCGGCATAGGCATCACCTAAACAACCTAAAGCTAATAGTTGTACTTGTTTAGCATCCGTAGAAAAATCTTTTAAATATTTAACTGCATTATTAAAATCCCCAAGTTTCAAATAACTAACACCTGCATAATAATGTGCCAGATTTGCTGCTTTAGTTCCACCGTAATTCTTAATTACATATAAAGCGCCTTTATTTTGCCCGTCTCCGTTTAATACAAGGTTCAATGAATCAATTGCAAAGTATTGTTGTGCTTTGAAAAGAGCATCGGCTGCTTTTTCTTCTTTAGGTTTCTGGATATATTCTTTATATCCATAGTAGCCGCCACCGATTACCAGTGCAACTACCAATACGGCCAGAATAGGCTTTTGTAGATTCTTCCAAACTCCTTCTGCTTTAGCTAGGGCTTCATTTATTTCGGGAGTATTTACCTGCTCGCTCATTTATTTTTTAGGTTAAAGGTTATAGGTTATAGTGTGTAGTGTACAGTGCGTAGTGGTTAGTCTACTATAAAGGGGTAGTTTTGATCGATGTAAACATCCTTTAATACTTCATCATCAGAAGGCCATGGACTTTCTTCAGCAAAGCGAACACTTTCTTCCACAATCGCATTTATTTTTTGATCGATGGCTTGTAATTCTTCCTGCGAAGCATATCCATTTTCTAAAATCGTATGCGCTACTTTAGTAATTGGATCTTGATTCTTGTATTCATCTACCTCTTCTTTAGACCGATATTTCTGAGGATCTGAAATTGAATGTCCTTTGTAGCGATATGTTTTCATTTCTAATAAGGTAGGACCATCACCTTCTTTCGCTCTTTTAACAGCGCGTGCTACACTATCGTGCACAGCTTCGGGAGTCATGCCATCTACCTTATCGGCAGGCATATCGTAAGCATCTGCTAATTTATAGATATCAATTACATTACTGGTACGCTCAATAGAAGTACCCATGGCATAATTGTTATTCTCACAAATAAAAATTACAGGGAGTTTCCAAAGCATTGCCAGATTAAAGGTTTCGTGTAACATACCCTGACGAGCAGCACCATCACCAAAATAACAAAGCACTACATTGTTGGTGCCTTTATATTTTTCGGCGAATGCCAAGCCTGCACCTGTACCGATTTGGGCACCTACAATACCATGTCCGCCAAAAAAGCGGTGCTCCAAACTAAAAAAGTGCATACTGCCACCCTTACCCTTAGCACAACCGGTAGCTTTACCATATAACTCAGCCATACAAGCGTTGGCAGAAACGCCTTTGGCCAAAGCTAATCCATGATCACGATAAGCAGTGATAAAAGGGTCGTTTGGCGAAGTTGCTGTTAAGCAACCGGCTGCAATAGCTTCCTGACCAATATAGGCGTGGAAAAATCCGCGAATTTTTCCGGCCATTTTATACATTTCCTCTGCTTTTAACTCGAACTGGCGAATCAACTGCATAAGTTCATACCAGTAGAGATAGGTTTCTTTTGAAAATTTAGTGGGCACTATTCAAAATTTTGAGGGACAAATATAGGGATTTAAGGGGAAAAGGTGATAGGCTATAGGGTAAAAGGAATAGGGGGTAGGGAATAGGTTAAAGGTTATAGGTTATAGGCTGTATGGCTTATAGAGTTTATTTGGTTTATAATGTTTGTACAGAATAACCCCGAAGGGGTGACATATCTGTAGAAAAGAGAATGCAATCAAAATTCAAACCCCGAAGGGGTGACATATTTTTATGCCGTTTGAAAGGATTTTGATGCCGTAATTTCTTTTGGTATTTCAATTGAAGCCAATAGTTCATCCTCCAAAATATTTGAATAGGTATTAAAATAAAGGATTACATGTTCTCTGTTATTGCGGCTAAGCCAACGAAAACCACCGGGTAGTTGCTCCAATACTTTTCTATCGTCGAGGTATTCTAAATGATGAACATCAGTAGGAGTAAGACCTATTTCTTGTAATTTTTTCAATAACAAATCCACCGGTGCATTCGTTACACCACAATATTCTACTGCAAGTTCAGTCCACTCCCCAATACCGGTATGCGCATAAGTCAAAATTTCTTCTTTGGTTAAATCGCAAACTACTTGTAACAAATTACCGCAGTTACAGGCTCCATGATTACCCCAAGCATAGTGTGCTCCTTCTTTTAATCTATTAGCTGTTTCTCTTAATGCACTGATGAGTTCGTAAGTAGGATTGGCCATAAAATTTGTTTATTCTAAAATAACATTACTCTATCACAATGGTTGAAATCTGTTTAACCAAAAACATGATTTAAGCTTTATTTCTGCATCATACTAAACATTTGTTTTGTTTAATCGTAATGATAATAAAATTAAACAAAATGAAAGCAAAATTTTTAGCAATTGCCGCTATCATAGTGGCAGGTTTATTCTCAACTGCTTCCGCTCAAAAAACAGTAGTGGATGTTGCAGTAGGTTCAAAAGATCATACAACGCTTGTAGCAGCTGTTAAGGCTGCAGGGTTAGTAGAAACTTTACAAGGTACTGGTCCGTTTACTGTATTTGCTCCTGTAAATGCAGCTTTTGGTAAACTACCTGCCGGTACTCTAGAAAGTTTATTAAAGCCGGAAAACAAAGCCAAGCTAACAAAAATATTGACTTACCATGTAATAGCAGGTAATCTAAATGCTGCTGCTGTATTAAAAGCTATTAAAGACGGAAAAGGTAAAGCTGTAGTTAAAACAGTAAGCGGTGGTTCATTGACTGCTTCTTTGAAAGATGGAAAAGTAATTTTGACAGACGAGAACGGGGGTGTTGCTACCGTAGTTGCAACCGACCTTAAAGCAGGAAATGGTGTGGTGCATGTAATCGATACTGTAGTGTTGCCTAAATAAGTAATAGAATAATTAAGAATTAGGAGTTATGAATTGGGAATGAAAACCTCATTTATAATTCCTAATTTTAATTTATAATTCTTAACTTTTTATTCCCTATTCTTCCCCCATAAAAGGATATCCGTAATGGGTGGGAGGGTTGTAAGTTTCCTTAATTGTTCTTGCACTCAACCAACGGTACAAATTAATCATACTACCGGCCTTATCATTGGTACCTGAAGCCCTCGCGCCGCCAAAAGGTTGTTGTCCAACTACGGCACCGGTAGGTTTATCATTGATATAAAAATTACCTGCCGCATTTCTTAATTTTTCTGTAGCTAATTCAATCGCAGCTCTATCTTGCGAAATAATAGCCCCTGTTAACGCATAGGCAGATGTACTGTCTACTAAGCTCAATGTTTTCTCGAACTGATCGGCATTGTACACATAGATCGTTAATACCGGGCCGAAAATTTCCTCGCACATGGTCACATATTTCGGATCACGGGTTTCAATAATAGTTGGCTCGATAAAATATCCTTTTGTTTTACTAAAATTGCCACCGGCTAAAATTTTGACTTTCTTATTACGTTTAGCATTGCTGATATAACGCGTGATACTGGTGTATGCTTTCTCGTCGATTACGGCATTGATAAAATTGCTGAAATCTTCTACTGAACCTATTTTCATGGTGTTCACTGCAGCTACTAATTTCCGCTTCACTTCTTCTGCAATGTTGCTGGGGATATACGCTCTTGAAGCAGCAGAACATTTTTGCCCCTGAAATTCAAAAGCCCCTCTTGCTAATGCAGTAACCACTACATCCGGATCAGCTGATTTATGAGCAATTACAAAATCCTTTCCGCCAGTTTCACCAACAATGCGTGGATATGATCTATAGATACCCATATTCTCTCCGATCACCTTCCACATATTATTAAAAACACCGGTAGACCCTGTAAAATGAACGCCCGCAAACTCTCTATGGGAGAAACATATTTTACCAACGGTTGGTCCATCTACATAAATTAAATTGATCACACCATCCGGTAATCCCGCTTCTTTCAGTATACGCATAAATAATTGAGCAGAATAAATTTGGGTATTGGCAGGTTTCCAAACAACCACATTACCGCACATGGCCGCAGAAGTAGGCAGGTTGCCGCCAATAGCCGTGAAGTTGAATGGTGTTACCGCTAATACAAATCCTTCTAATGGTCGCCACTCCATACGATTATGCATGCCCGGTGCCGATACGGGTTGTTGCTTATATATTTCACTTAAGAAATGAACATTAAAACGTAAGAAATCTATCAGTTCGCAGGTACTATCGATCTCTGCTTGATAGGCGTTTTTGCTTTGTCCGAGCATAGTGCTAGCCGCCATTTGATAGCGATATTTAGTAGCTAATAAATCGGCAGCTTTTAAAAATATATGTGCACGGCTCTCCCAACTCAAAGCTGCCCATTTTTCTTTGGCTTGTAAGGCAGCGCTAATAGCAGCTTCGGCATGTTTTTGATCGCCAGCATGAAAATATCCTAGGGTATGCGCAATTTCATGGGGTGGATGAATGGCCACTTTCTTTCCTGTACGTATTGCTCTACCATTGATATACATAGGAATATCTAATTCCTTCTTTTTTAAATCGGCCAATGCTTTTTTAAGTGCTGCTTTTTCGGGGGTTCCCGGTGCATAAGCGTATACCGGTTCATTGGCAGGTGCAGGATAAGAAAAAGTACCTATTTGCATATTCTCTCTTTTTGAATGCGCAAGGTAAGAAGATTTCGGTTGGTGAATCATTACATTTGTATATGGCATTTATTTTATTCGACCCCGCTGATAGAAGCTTATTATCTCCCTTAAGTGACACAAAAGCTTTTGCCGACTTACACTTTGGTATTTTATCTGTTAAAGAGAGATGGGAACTGCTTTTGGAAGATCATGCAGTAGTGGAGACGGCAGGATATATACAAGGTAGATACGAGATACGAGATGCGGTTTACGAGTGTCACCCTGAGCTTGTCGAAGGGTTGCGTGTTAATGCTTCTTTTATTCCTACAAATGAATTGAAGGAAGCTATTATTGCATTAAAAGCGGGGGAATATCTTGCTCAAAACAATACATTTATTGCCGGTAAGCCCAATGATAAAGATTTATTTGATACGGCCATTACAGCGCCGCCGACAAAACAAATCAAATATCCCTGGGATATTATTTTTTTAAATGATGCCCAAATAAGAGAAGATTTTAAATGGGTTACAAAAGGTCGGAAATCGCAAGCTATTTCACCTACCGTACACACTATTCAAACAGCTGATATTTTTATTGAGGAAGGAGCTAAGCTTGAATTTTGTACATTGAATTCTACAACCGGTCCGATTTATATTGGTAAAAACGCTGAAATAATGGAGGGGAGTGCTATACGCGGGCCTTTCTCGCTCGGCTTTAACAGTGTCATTAAAATGAACAGTCGCATTTACGGCGCTACCTCATTAGGTCCCTATTGTATGGGTGGCGGTGAAATAAAAAACGCCATCATAATGGGCTACAGCAATAAAGCCCATGACGGTTATTTAGGGGATGCAGTAGTAGGCGAGTGGTGCAATTTTGGAGCAGGTACTTCTAATAGTAATTTGAAGAATGGAGCCGATGTTATAAAAATGACTACGATGGGTGAGGTTCCTCGCGATGCTCGGAATGAGGTTGTGGTCGGACAAAAATGCGGTGTAATTGTTGGTGATTACACCCGCTTTGCCATTAACAGCACTATTAATACAGGATCCATGGTGGGCGTTTGCGCTAATGTTTTTGGAGTAGGCTTGTTACCCAGAGAAATAGGTCATTTTAGTTGGGGTGTTGAAGGAAAAAAATACAATTTTGAAAAAGCAGTTAGTGATATTAACAACTGGAAAAAAATGAAGGGGAAGTTATTAACAGATGCGGAACAAAGCGTTTTGGAACATATCTTTCAGCAAATAAAATAGTCACTTCAATCAATTATACATAGTTATGAGAAAGCAAATTGCCGCTGCAAATTGGAAAATGAATCTTACCATACAACAAGGAGAACAACTAATAGATGATATTTTAGCCATACCACATGATATTAAAGATAATCAGGAAGTAATATTTGCCGTGCCGGCACCTTATTTAGCGATGGCACAACAAAAATTACGTAATAAAGAAAATGTATTTGTTGCTGCTCAAAATGTATATAGCAAAAAAAGTGGTGCTTATACCGGTGAAATTTCGGTGGATATGTTGAGTTCTTTAGCTGTTCAATATGTGGTGATTGGCCATTCCGAACGGAGAGAATATTTTAATGAAAGCAATGCTTTTTTAGCAGAGAAAGTGAATATTTGTTTGGATAATAATATTCATCCCATTTTCTGTTGTGGAGAAGCTTTGGCCATTCGCGAAGCGGGTACACAGAATGAATTTGTTGCTAGTCAGTTGAAAGAATCATTGTATCATTTATCTGCTGATCAAATTCGCAGAATTGTAATTGCTTATGAACCTATATGGGCAATCGGTACGGGTAAAACGGCCAGTAGCGCACAAGCGCAGGAAATGCACGCATTTATTCGTACATCACTTACCGATCAGTATGGTGCCAATACCGCTAATAGTATCTCTATATTATATGGTGGCAGTGTAAAAGCAGCAAATGCGGCTGAAATTTTTTCTCAACCTGATGTAGATGGTGGCTTGGTAGGCGGTGCTTCTTTAAATGCGGAGGAGTTTGCTTCGATCATTAATGCGTTGCAATAAGCTTATCGTCTATACTCCGCCTGTGCCCTTCCAATTCTGTCATTAATAGCAGCGCCAATGCCTTCGGTAGGGAAATACTCTGCAAGAATAATGTCAAATGCTAAGGCATCAATTTTTCTAAGCGTTGCAAAAAGTTGATTTGCTGCTTCCGGCAATGAACCATTAGTAGAGAGTGGATAGCTTGTAATATTTTTTCCAGCATACATTTTACTAAAACTAATAACGGCTATTTTTTTATTAGCATGCGCTTGAATCAATCTATCTACTTCTCCTCTAAGTAAGGGGGTATGTGGAGCATAATGACTCTTTAATTGTCCCGGTGTTTCGGGAATTGCCTCATCTTGAGGAATACGAACGGGTAAACCACTTATGGCTTCCAGTTGCAACTCATCTATACCACCGGTTCTATGTAATAAAATATGATCGGTGCCTACTTCTGCTATGGTAGATTCAACACCAATTGTGGTAGGTCCGCCATCGAGTATATATGGTATTTTACCATGTAAACCCTGATATACATGGGTTGCCATAGTTGGACTAATATACCCGGATGGGTTTGCACTTGGTGCTGCCAAGGGAAAAGAAATGGATCGCAATAACTCCTGTGTTAGTGAATGATTAGGAACGCGTATAGCCACTTTACTGCTACCCGCAGTAGTAATATCCGGAACAGTTGTTTTTTTAGGTAATAATAAAGTAAGTGGCCCAGGCATAAAAGCACTTGCAAGTTTAGCGCTAATCTCGTCCAACTCGGCATACTTTGTGATCTGATCGATCCCTGAAACATGGATGATCAATGGATTGAATGCAGGTCTGTTTTTCGCAGCATAAATTTTTGCAACAGCTATATCATGTAATGCATTACCGGCTAAACCGTATACGGTTTCTGTTGGTATAGCTACCACTTCATCCCGTTCTAAAAAACTAGCAGCTTCTTGAATATCAGTACCGATTATGGTTTGCATCTTACATAGGATTTGGTAAAGGGGCATCAATATAACTGTCTAATAAATCGATATGAAGGATGGTGCTCGTATTGTTTTCATTCGGATGAAACATAGGTGCAAACTTCGCCCCATAAATGAACTCATCAGCAGTATAAGATGTTCTTGAAATTACGGTATTAGAAAAACTTTCGTCGAACCCCTGTACAAATACTAAAATTTCTACCCTAGCAGTTTCGATATCTTTTTTTGTAAAATTGTATAACGGACTATCCTCCGTTATCATGTGTACCAAAGTCCAATTAGCGGTCATCGTATTGGCTTTGGAAATCTGTAAAGGCAAATCAAAAAATTTGTTTTTATGTTGTCCATCTTCTTCTATCCGTAATGCCATCGTCACTTTCACTTCCACATTCATCAAATAATTTTTTGTGTATGGAACCATCCGAAACATAAGGGCAATACCATCTTGAAATGGAACAAATAGCGCATTTTTACTGTACTTGATAAATGCTCTTGGTCGAGCAAAACGACCATATAATAAACCGGTAACCAAGGCAAAGCTCATGAGTCCGGTTAGGGCTTCCATAGAAGCCACAAAACTGGCTATAAAACCAGTGGGGTTAATTCGTCCGTAACCCACGGTGGTAAAGGTTTGAGCACTGAAAAAGAAGGCTTCTCCGAATTTTTCCCCATCAGTATTCGCTACCATACCATTTAAATGGTTGATGCCAATGATCAGATAAACAAAGGCAAAAAAAAGATTGATAGTAAAGAAAAAAAGTAAGATCGAGCCCAGGAATTTCCATAGTGGCATAGATAATAGACTATGATAAAGATTGAGCCTACGCCAAAAAGGAAGGCCCTTTGGTTCGATATTGGGAACTCCACTTTTGTTGAAGAATCTTCCCCCGCTAAGGGTCGAATTACTCACCAAACCGGTTTCCTCAGCCTGTTTAGCTCTTTTATTAAGGAATGACATAGCCATTTTGTGAATTCAACGTGAAGATAAATGAAATGTGCGGAAGCTAAAATCCATTGTCGCGGCGTATCTTCGCAACCTTATGAAGCAGATTAGGAATTTTTGTATTATCGCCCATATCGATCACGGTAAAAGTACATTAGCTGATAGGCTATTAGAACATACCAAAACTATTGGTGAAAGGGATATGATGAATCAGGTATTGGATGATATGGATCTTGAGCGTGAAAAAGGAATCACGATAAAAAGTCACGCTATTCAAATTAACTATACCCATAAAGGCGAACAATATGTTTTAAATTTAATCGATACTCCAGGGCACGTAGATTTCAGTTATGAAGTGAGTAGGGCTTTAGCAGCTTGTGAGGGTGCTTTGTTATTGGTAGATGCTTCTCAGGGTATTCAAGCCCAAACGATCAGTAATTTGTACTTGGCTATTGATAATGATTTGGAGATCATTCCGGTGATCAATAAAATTGATATGGATGGCGCCAAGATTCCGGAAGTTACCGACCAGATCATTGATTTAATAGGCTGTAAGCAAGAAGATATATTATTAGCAAGCGGTAAATCGGGGATAGGTATAGAAGAAATTTTACAAGCTATTGTGGAGCGTATACCTGCGCCGGAAGGCAGCTTGGATGCACCTTTACAGGCTTTGATATTTGATAGTGTATATAATAGCTTTCGGGGTATTATTGTGTATTATCGGATTTTGAACGGGGTATTAAAGAAGAACGATAAAATCCGTTTTATATCTACCGGAAGTGATTATAATGCCGATGAAGTGGGAGTGTTGAAGTTGAATATGACACCCAAGGAGGAGGTTAGAGCGGGTGATGTAGGATATATTATCACTGGAATTAAAAATGCAAAGGAAGTTAAAGTAGGAGATACCATTACGCTGGCTGCTAACCCCGGTGAAGTAATTCATGGATTTGAAGAAGTAAAACCAATGGTATTTGCCGGTATCTTCCCGGTGAACACGGATGAGTTTGAAGAGTTGCGTGATTGCATGGATAAATTGCAATTGAATGATGCCTCTTTAACTTTTGAATTAGAGACTTCACAGGCATTGGGTTTTGGTTTCCGATGCGGGTTCCTAGGGCTTTTGCATATGGAAATTATTCAGGAGCGATTGGAGCGTGAGTTTAACCAAACCGTTATTACAACCGTTCCGAACGTAAGTTTTAACGCCTATACTACTCGTGGGGAAAAAATAATTGTAAACAATCCCGCCGAAATGCCCGATCCTGTTAAAATTGATAGGATTGAAGAACCTTTTATTAAAGCGCAAATTATCACACTCCCGGATTATATCGGGAATATTATGACGCTTTGTTTGGGCAAGCGAGGCATCTTAGTAAATCAAAGTTATTTAACAACAACGCGTGTAGAATTGATTTTTGAAATGCCATTAACAGAAATCGTATTTGATTTCTACGATAAATTAAAAAGTTCTACAAGAGGCTACGCTTCATTTGATTATTCGCCAATAGATAGTAGGGAAGCTGATATAGTGAAGATGGATATTTTATTAAATGGAGATAAAGTAGATGCATTAAGTGCTTTGATTCATAGAAGCCGGGCAGCCGATTTTGGTAGAAAGCTATGCGAGAAATTAAAAGAGTTGTTACCCAAACAACAGTTTCAGATTGCTATTCAAGCTGCTATTGGAGCCAAAGTAATTGCCCGGGAAAATATCAGTGCCATGCGTAAAGATGTAACTGCTAAATGTTATGGAGGTGATATCAGCAGAAAGAGAAAATTATTGGAGAAACAAAAAGAAGGTAAGAAACGAATGCGTCAAATAGGGAATGTAGAAGTTCCCCAGGAAGCTTTTTTAGCTGTATTAAAACTTGATTAAAATGTACTAATAAATTGCAAATTTATTGTTATTTAACAATCACGGCAGATTATTTGAGTACCTTCGCTGGGCTAAAATAATTGTGAATTGGCTCCTTTTCAATCTTTCAACCACTTTAATCGACTTGTGCTATTTCTCGTAGCATTCCAGATATTTAATTTGAGTATCAGTGGGGTTGCATTCATGCCTTTTTCGAGTGACTCCTTACATACAGATTTGAATATTTACGATTCAGTTGTTGAATATTTTTGTGAAGCTATATTTAATAGTGGGGTTGATTTCCCTGAATCCGGTAAACAAAATGTTGAGTCCGGATCTTTAGAGGGAAAGCATTTTGTAATGAAATGGAAGCTAGAAGTTATGGGTGAGTCAAATATAAAAGTGATTACTGATCGGTATAATTTTCCATATCCACTCAATGTTTTTTATTTCAAAAAACCGATTTCAGATATTCTTACTCCCCCTCCCAAAACTGTGTAATTAATCAAGTATCATCTTTCTGTAACTAACACATTATTTATGAAATACTTTATAAAATTAGTATTTGTACTTTTATATGTGTGCGTATGTGTAATGAGGTTAAGTGCACAAAATACGCCCTCTCCAATAAAAGATACAATTACATTAACACTACCTTCTTTAGAGGCAACTTTTCTGAAAAATAACTTTCAGTTACTTGCCCAACAATACAATATTAAAGCACAAAGAGCACTTGTTCTTCAGGCCAAATTATATCCGAATCCGAATTTGAATATTCTAAGAGGACCTCTGACCCCAATTAGTGACGAGCTATCGAATTATCCGGAAAGTAATTTTATAAATAATGCTGAGGTGCAGGCGCAGGTTTCGCAATTGATCATTCTTGCAAGAAAAAGGAATAAATCTATCAAGCTTGCGGAGGCTAATGTGGCTTTAGCAGAGGCTCAATTTTATGATCTCATTAGAACCCTATCTTACTCATTAAGGAGTAACTTTTATAATATCTACTATTTATTGGAAAATGCTAAAGTGTATCAGCGTGAATTAGATGCATTAAATGACATTCTATATGCCTATCAAGCTCAGGAGGGTAAAGGATATATATCTGAAAAAGAAATCGTGAGAGTAAAGGCACAATTATATGCCCTACAGAACGAGTATGTCCTTCTCCAAAATCAAATAAATGATATGGAAAGTCAGCTCCGGTTAATTGTACAAATAAAGGATGTTTTTATTAAGCCATCGGTGGATACCCAAAAAATTTTGGCTTTGAATCCGGCAACCCTTTCTTATCAAAATTTGGTTGATACGGCCTATAAGGTACGCACTGATTTGCAGATTGCAAGAGCTAATAATTTGGTAAGTGATAGGAATATTGCTTTGCAAAAAGCATTGGCGGTGCCAGACATAACAGGTACTTTAGCATGGGACAAGCAAGGTAATTTTGCGCGTAATTTTCATGGTATAGGTTTCGCAATGGATATGCCTTTTTTTAATAGAAATCAGGGAAATATTCAAAGTGCAAAAAATATCAAAGAAAGTACAAATGCCTTACAAAAAGCTGTAGAATGGTCTGTTGAAGAGAATATAGCCAGAGGATTACAAAAAGCCTATGATTGGGACAAAACGTCAAAGTCTATAGATCCGAAATTTGTATCCGATTTTGAAAGACTAAAAAATGAAGTGATCCGTAATTACAAACAACGTAATATCGGGCTTTTAGATTTTCTTGACTTTTATGATTCCTATAAAAATAATACGCTTCAAGTAAATGCCATTTTATATAATCGCATTCAATCTTTTGAAGATTTGAATTATTATATCGGTACTACATTTTTCAATCAAAAATAATAATTATGAAATTTAAATTATATTCCTGCATCTTGTTTACAGCGATAATTTTATTTCTCAATAGTTGTAAACAAAAAAAGGCTGAAGAAAACAGCAATGTGCCCACATCTTTTAAACTGGCGGATACATTATTAAGTAGTGTAACTTTCGACACCGTACAGTATAAACCGGTTGTGAATTCAATTCGGTTTACCGGCATGGTAGATTTTAATGCTGATCAGGTGGTTAATATTTATCCTCTAATAAGTGGTAATATTAGTGGGGTAACTGCAGTTTTAGGTGATTATGTTACAAAGGGTCAAGTGTTAGGAGTGGTAAAAAGTGCCGAAATGGCTAATTATAGCGCTCAACTTACAAATGCCGAGACGAATGTTTTATTAGCCGATAAAATATTACAACAACAAAAAGACCTTTTCAAAAGTGGTTTAGCTTCTCAGATAGATCTAACTAATGCTGAAGTAAGCTACCAACAAGCTGTAGCAGCTAAAATTTTAGCAGAGCGTGTGCTTAAAATAAATGGCGATAATAAAAAGGGAGAGTATGAAGTGCGTTCTCCAATAAATGGATTTATTGTTCAAAAAAATGTTACCAATAATATTGCTATTAGAACCGATAATAGTGCGGCTATATTTACGATCTCAGATTTAAAAAATGTGTGGGTACAAGCGAATGTATATGAGGGTAATATTAACTTGGTTCATTTGGGCGACGAAGTTGATGTAAAGACAATATCTTATCCGGATAAAGTTTTTAAAGGTAAAATCGATAAAATGCTTAATGTACTGGATCCGAATAGTAAAGTAATGAAAATAAGGGTCATTTTACCCAATGATAGTTATTTACTAAAGCCCCAAATGTTTGCCACTGTAATTGTGAATAACAAAGTAAGCAGCAAAATGTTAGCTATTGATAAGAACGCTCTAGTATATGATCACAGCCAGTATTATGTAATCACTTATAAAGATAAAAAAGAGATTGCGATAAGACCTGTTGAAGTGGCTTCTATTAATGGCGATTTAGCATATCTTAAAAGTGGGTTATCTGCCGGAGAGGTTGTGATTAATAAGCAGGCTTTGTTGTTATATGGTGAGTTAAATAATTAGTAATCATCACAAATCTATTTTATGAATAAGTTATTAAGAGGAATCATTGGGTTTTCTCTGAAGAATAAATATTTTATCATTTTTAGTACTTCTCTTCTTATTTTTTTTGGAGTACTTACATTTATGAGAATGCCGATCGAGGCCTTCCCCGATGTTACGAATACAGAGATTAGTATTATTACACAATGGCAGGGCAGAAGCGCAGAAGAAATAGAGAAATTCGTTACCATTCCTATAGAAATTGCGATGAATCCTGTTCAAAACAAATTTAGCTTACGGAGTACGAGCATTTTTGGATTGAGCTATGTGAAGTTGATATTTAATGATGGTGTATTGGATCCGCAGGCAAGGCAACAAGTAATGAATTTACTGAATAATGCTAACCTTCCGCCCAATGTTCAACCATCTGTTCAGCCGCCCACGGGACCAACAGGTGAAATTTATCGATATACTTTAAAAAGTAATATTAGAGATGTACGGGAGCTAAAAACACTGCAAGATTGGGTGGTAGATCGCAAGCTCCGCGCTGTTCAAGGAGTTGGGGATATTGTTTCTTTTGGAGGAAAAACGAAAGCATACGAGATTAAAGTAGATCCTAATAAGCTAACCAATTTGGGGATTACACCCTTGGATGTTTTTACAGCCGTTCAAAAAACAAATATCAATATTGGAGGCGATATCATTATTCAAAATAATCAAGCATTTGCAGTAAGAGGTATAGGATTATTGAATGATGTAAAGGAGATTGAAAATATTATTATTAGCAACAATAATGGGGTACCCCTTTTAGTAAAAGACGTAGCACAAGTTGAAATATCGAATGTGCCGAGGCTGGGATGGGTTGGTAGAAGTGAAAGGATCAAGGATAGTAGTGGAAAACAAGTTTCCTACCATGATGATGATGTGGTAGAAGCTATAGTTCTCATGCGGAAAGGTGAAAATCCTAGTGAAGTAGTCGACAAAATTAAAACCCAAATTGATAAGCTGAACAAAGATGTACTTCCGGCAGATACTAAAATAATTCCGTATTATGATAGGGCTGATCTTATTTCCTATGCTACAGAAACGGTATTACACAATTTGCTGGAAGGGGTATTATTGGTTGTAGTTTTAATCTCTCTATTTTTATTTAATTGGAGAGCTACGTTTATTGTTGCCTTAATTATTCCATTATCATTATTATTTGCCTTCATTTGTTTGCATTTGATGGGTATGCGCGCCAATTTACTTTCATTGGGTGCAGTGGATTTCGGTATTATTCTCGATGGTACGATCGTAATGGTAGAGGGGATGTTTGTAATACTGGATGAAAAATCTAGGGAACTTGGCATGTTAAGATTCAATAACCTGAGTAAACTAGGGATCATAAAAAAAGCAGGTTCACAAATTGCGAAACGCCCCTTTTTCTTAAACATTATTATTATCACAGCTTTACTACCCATCTTCGCTTTTGAGAAAGTGGAGGGTAAAATGTTCTCACCTCTAGCTTATACACTTGGTTTTGCTTTATTGGGTTCATTGATCACAACACTTACATTGGTACCTGTTTTGATATCCTTACTACTAAATAAAAATGTAAAGGAAGCACATAACCCGATGATTTTGTGGTTAAAAAACCAACTCATCAAAGGTTTTGAATTTACCTATAAACGGCCAAGATCATCAGCTATAATTGCCTTTATAGTAATGATCGTAGGTTTATCTGCTTTTCGTTTCTTAGGTAGTGAATTTCTTCCACAATTAAATGAAGGTTCTATATGGTTAAGGGTTCAATTACCGTATAGCGCATCTCTTAATGAATCTGTTGAGGTGTCGAAAAAAATCAGGAGAATTTTGATGGACTTCCCGCAGGTAAAATATGCGGTTTCACAAACAGGCCGCCCCGACGACGGAACTGATGTGGCAGGTTTTTATAATAATGAATTTGATGTTATACTATATCCCCAAAGTGAATGGAATCCTAAGATCAGTAAGGAAGAGTTGGTTGATCAAATGAATAAGAAACTACAACTTATACCGGGTGTTAACCTTAATTTTTCCCAACCGATTATGGATAACGTAGAGGAGGCTGTTAGTGGTGTAAAAGGAAGTATTTGCGTAAAAGTATATGGCGACTCCTTAAATTACGCCGAATCAAAAGTAAATGAGATTTATAATATACTAAAGCAAGTAAAAGGTGTACAGGATTTAGGTATTATTAAGAGTGTTGGTTTGCCGGAATTGGATATCAATTTAGATCAACAAAAAATGGCATTATATGGTGTGGCTACACTGGATGCGAATGCCAGTATTGCTATGGCCATTGGAGGTGTTGCCGCTTCTACATTGTATGAAGGGATTAAAACATTTGATATCCGGATACGATTCCCTGAGAATTTTAGGCAAAATCCTGTTGATATTGGTAACCTGTTAGTTCCTACTCAAAATGGCAGTAAAGTACCTATTAAAGAAATAGCTACCATAACCCAGCGCACAGGGCCCTGTTTAGTATTTAGAGATAATAATCAACGTTATTGTGCTCTTAAATTTTCTGTGAGAGGCAGAGATATGGGAAGTACTATTAAAGAAGCAGAAGCCCGAGTTAATGATGAAGTGAAATTTAAAAGAGGTTATTCCATGGTTTTTCAGGGCGATTTTGAAAACCTTCAAAGAGCACAGCAGAAATTAGTGATGGTTGTACCGATCAGTTTACTGTTAATTTTCATCTTACTGTTTACACTCTTTGGTAATTTCAAAGATTCCTTATTAGTATTTCTAAATGTTCCTTTTGCCATTGTTGGAGGTATTTTTTCTTTATTAATTACCAACACCCATTTTAGTATTTCTGCTGGTATTGGCTTTATTTGTTTGTTCGGTATTTGTATTCAAGATGGTATTATCTTAATAACTGTTTTTAAAGAGAACTTAACTAAATATAAAGGAGGGGCAGATAGGCTACATCATGCTATTAGAGATGGTGTTGCACAAAGAATAAGACCGGTATTAATGACTGCTTTAATGGCTGCCATCGGTTTATTACCGGCTGCTTTGTCTTATGGCATTGGATCCGAAAGTTCTAGACCATTGGCAAGGGTGGTAATCGGAGGTATCTTATGTGCTATGTTCTTTAGCTTATGGATATTCCCAATCATATTTAGGTTTGCATATCGTAAAACAGACCGCTAAATATATCAAATAGGTAGTAAGGGGTTGCGCCTTTCATTAGGTGGCAGCCCCTTATTCTTTTATAAAAACCCATTTTCCGGCAATCCATTTAAAACCTTCGTAGGTTCCATAAGGCACCAAAGTTTGCTTTTGTGAAGGTTCTCCGGTTTCACTTACTAATTTGGCGAATATAATCTGATCGATAGTAGGATCGAAGTTAAGCTTTGCATTTGCTTCTTTTTTATACTCGTAACAGTATCTGTAAATAGGCTGTTTCGGTTTGGTAATATCTGCAGGATAGGTAAAAAATTTACCTCCAAAAATGGGTTTATTATCTGCATTAAAAGTCAATACTTCAATCCATTTACGGGTTGTTCTGGCATCGTTTTCATCATAACCTAACAGTGTGTAATATTTCTTGCCATTATATTCTTTAAGAATGATATTGTAATACAAAGCCCCGATCCAATTTTCATTGGTTCTGACAGAATCGGTAGGGTTATCGGTGAATTCACTCATATCATAAAGGGGTACTAATTTTAAGGAACCATCTTTGGTATTGAATTGAATAGCACCCTTATATCTGTAGGAGGTAAAATCTTTCATGATTTGCCAGGTTATTATCCTGAAACTACTATCCGGTGCATATACTTTAGAAACGGTTGTTAGTGAATCGAATCTATAGTGAAATGAATAAGGCGTTTTTAATGCTTGTACCAGTCCACGTGTGAAAAAACTGTCGGCTCGAAGTTTCGGAATAATATCTTCCTCATTCATAATTTGTAATGCATAAACTTTTAATCGTTCTTCTGCTGCCGATAATTGTTTTTTTGATAGAGCGGTTTGGGAGAACAAGCAACTGTAACCGGTGCTGTACAAGAAAAAAAGGATAATCAATTTTTTCATCTACACAATTTATTACAAGTTAAAACAATTGATGAGATGTACTGATGGGGTAAAAAATTTTTACATTTTTTTGGCAGCTTCACAAGCTTGGGCAAAAGCTAAAAGATTTTCGAAACGAAGATCAATATCCGGATGGGGAACGGGTGTTTCAGGATGCGTTGTGTTAAGGTAAACAGTATGAACCCCTGCATTTCTTCCAAAACGCATATCACTGGGTCGGTTTCCCACCATAATTGTTTTGGAAAAATCGATTGCCGGAAAATCTTTTTTTGCCTGAAAAGCCATACCCGGTTGAGGTTTGCGATTGGGGGAATCATTTTCTACATCGGTACAATAGTAAATTTTATCTATTCTGCCTCCGGCATGATAAATAGAAGCGATCATATTGGTATGAATCTCTGTTAATGAGTCAATAGTCATTATTCCTTTGCCTACTCCTTTTTGATTGGTAACAACACAAATAGTAGGAAATATTTTTGCGAGTATGGCTAGGGCATCCAAGCTATAAGGGTAAAAATGAAATTCGTTCCAATGTAGAATATAGTCGTTGTCTTTTTCTACATTTATCACCCCGTCTCTGTCTAATAATAAGGTCCAGCTGTGATCAATATGTGTAAGTGATAACATTAGGCAAATAATGAAGCTTCAACCTTTTCACAAATGATATGTCCGAGTAAAATATGCGCTTCTTGTATGCGCGGTGTAATGGTAGAAGGAACATTGAGTAAGTAATCTGTTACATTTTTTAATTGCCCGCCGGTTTCTCCCGTAAAACCAACGGTAATAATATGTTTTGTTCTTGCTGCTTCAAAAGCTTTGATAATATTGGGGGAATTGCCCGATGTGCTTAACCCGATCAATATATCACCCTCTTCCATTGTGCCTTCAACCAAACGGGCATAGATATCATCATAACTATAATCATTAGCAACAGCCGTTAAATAGGAGGTATTACAGTGCAATGCGTCGGAAGGAAGGGCTTTTCTGTTTTTGTAAAATCTTCCCGAAAATTCAGCGGCTAAATGTTGCGCATCTGCGGCACTGCCTCCATTACCACAGAATAATACTTTATGTCCGTTTTTAAAAGCTTTTACAGTAACTGAAATAATATCTGATACTGTTTGCAATAAGGGATCAGTTTTCAGTAATATTTCTTTGACGGCGATAGAGTCTTGAATAATTTGTTTTATATCCTGCTGCATGCTTATCACTGGTTTATGCTATCGATGATAGCGTTTGTGAGCGAATTCCAGCTATATTTTTGTTTGCTTCTGCGAAGTTCCGTTAAAAAATGCTTGTCGCCTAATCTATAAAGCTCTTTTATACCTGCTGCAATGGCATCGGCAGAAGGTTCGGTAACAATTCCGGTTTTATCTGTTACAATCATATCCGGTAAAGCACCCACATTGGTTACCAATAAGGGTTTTTCAAAATGATAGGCAAGGGGTGTTACCCCGCTTTGGGTAGCTTGTTTATAAGGCTGAATTATAAAATCACAAAGGCCAAAATAATAGGGGATATCTTTATCGGCAATGAAATGAGTGAACAATTTAATCTGATTAGAAAGCGCTAAGGTTTTTATTTGCGACAAGTATTTTTCCTTTCCATCGTAAAATTCTCCTGCTATCAAAAGGGTAGGTAATGGTGTATAATGTTCCTTTTTCAATAAGGATAAAGCTTCTATTAATAAATCGAGACCCTTATATTTTCTTATAAAACCAAAAAATAGAATATAATTTTCGGCAGGGTTTAATTGTAAATAATTGGCAGCTATTTGTTTGCTCACAGCTTCTCCAAAATGATCATAAAGTGGATGTACAATGGCTTTAACAGGCTTATTTGTGAATTTTTTTGCATCAACCGCTACTTTTTCACTAAGTGTAATAAAGGAATCGATAGGTTGTACGAAAAAACGGGTAAACAGGGTATCAAAGAATCGTTTTTCGTGTGGGATAATATTATCGGCGATACAAACAATCTTCGAAAAATTATTTTTGTGTACAATGCGCAAGATGGTGCCAAAGCAGGGTCCCAAAAAGGGCATCCAATAACGAACCAGTACCAGTGCCGGTTTTTTATTTTTTATTTCTCTTCCTACCCGAAGCCAGTTGAATGGATTGATGGCATTTATTTTTTGGAATATGGAGAGGTTTGTGGGTTTGGGTTGATCGCTATATTGGGTTTTCCCTGGGAATAAAAAAGAGGGATACTGTAATGAAAAGGTGTATATCGTAACGTTATAGCCTTGTTCTTGAAACGCGGTAGCTAATCTTTCATTAAAAGTTGCAATACCGCCACTTCTAAAAGGCCAACTGGTTCCTATTAATATTAGCTCCGGTTTCATGAGCTAAAATTATAAACCCAGTTTCGAATCGATGAGATAATGATTTCTTTCTCCTGAGTTACGCACAACCAGTTCGGCAACAAAACCCGATAAAAAAAGTTGCATGCCAATAACCATAGTGGTTAAGGCAATATAAAAGAAGGGCTTATTGGTTAAGCCCGTTTCGGGTTGTATTATTTTACTGATGATGAGGTAAATACTGGAAACTAAACCGATGATAAAAGATAGGGTACCATACAATCCGAAAAACTGCATGGGTCTTTTACCGAATTTACCTAAGAAAATGATAGTTGCTAAATCTAGAAAGCCATTCACGAAACGGCTCCAGCCAAATTTACTGGTACCATATTTTCGTGGGCGGTGTTCTACTATTTTTTCGCCTATTTTTTTAAAGCCACTTTGTTTGGCGATAACCGGAATATAGCGATGCATTTCACCAAATACTTCTATCGATTTTATAACTTTCTTTTTGTAGGCTTTGAGTCCGCAATTAAAGTCGTGCAATCGGATACCTGAGCTCCTGCGAGCAACAGCATTGAATAATTTGGAGGGAATATTTTTGGTAAAGGTATTGTCGTATCTTTTTTTCTTCCAGCCGCTAACTAAATCGTAACCCTCTTCTTTGATCATACGCACCAGTTCAGGAATTTCATCCGGAGAGTCTTGCATATCTGCATCCATCGTAATGACTACATCGCCCGAAGCTGCTTTGAAGCCTTCGTTCAATGCGGCAGATTTGCCATAATTTCTTTGAAAACGAATCCCTTTTATATGACCGTTATGTAGAGATAATTTTTCAATTGTTTCCCAACTATCATCGGTGCTACCGTCATCTATAAGAATAATTTCATAGCTAAACTGATGCGCAAGTACTACCCGCTCTATCCATGTGCATAGTTCGGGTAGTGACTCGGCTTCATTCAATAAAGGTATAACTAAGGATAAATGCATTTATTATTGCTGTTCAAAAGGGGTAGGGTTAGGATTTTTTTTCGAAATAGCGGCGCCTATCAAAGAGCCAATGGTTCCTAATATTAAATACACCACCAAGCTACCTCCAATGGCAAAAGGTAAGAAGAATTTTTTTGTCATTTCTAACCCTTTTTCCATATCAGATTCTGAAAGAGTACCTCCTTTTTCCATTTGTTTTCTGGCTTCTTCCAAAGATTTTTCTACTAATTCAGGGAAGAGGAATTTAATGGAAATAAAGGTATATACTACAAGAATAGCTGTTAATGCAGCTGTTGTTTTAAAACCATGAGAAAAAATATTGCCGAAAGTAACATTGCCTTGCATTTGTTTTGCATAGTTATTACAAGCCCATGCTAAGGCTGCAATCAGTAGTAATGAATTTGTCCATTGCACATACTTGTTTTGAGACAGGTCTGTGAACTGAAATACGAGGCTGAGTACAATGAATAGTAAAGAAATCATGATTCCTTTCATCCAGGGTTGTGTAATTTTTGGTTCCATTTTGGTTGTTTTAGTTGGTGTATAATTTTCCGTTTTTAATAGTACCGTAAACTAGTCCTTTTAATTCTCTTCCGGTGAAAGCGCTGTTTTGTGATGTAGATTTGAATTGATCTTTTTCATAAACAGTAGTTCCGTTACGAGCGTAAATTGTTAGTTCGGCAATTTCATTTTCATCGATATGAGTAGTGGGTAAATGAAAAATATTACGTGCGTTCAATGAAAATAAACGCACCAATTGATCATTTGATAAATTATCAATGATATGATTAATAACCGGATAAGCTGTTTCTAAACCTATCATTCCAAAAAGGGCATATTCAAATTCACATATTTTATGATCCCAATCTTGCGGTAAGTGGTGGGAAGCAATACAATCAACTATACCGTTAGCAACTGCTTCGCGGAGTGCTAACATATCTGCTTTTGTGCGAAGGGGAGGATTTACTTTTAAGTAGGTATCATAGCTTTGTAAATCTTCATCACAGAAAAAAAGATGGTAGGGTGTAACGCTGCAAGTAATATTTAAACCGCTTTCTTTTGCTGCTTTGATCAATTTAACAGAGCCTGCCGTGCTGATGCCCGTAATATGTAGTTTAGATTGCGTATAAGCCAATAGATCGATATCTCTTTTAACGAGTATTTCTTCTGCCAGCGCGGGTATTCCCGGTAATCCTAAACGGGTAGAGATAATTCCTTCATTCATGAGTCCGGAACTGCCAATACTTTTATCTATGGGTACTTGTATAAGCACTCCATCAAATGCTTTTACGTATTGTAATGCTTTTAGCAATAGGCCGGGAGATTGAACGGGGTTCAAACCATCTGAAAAAGCTTTGGCGCCACCAACACGCATATCGTACATTTCAGCTAAATCTTTACCTTCAATTTGTTTGGTAATAGCCCCAATGGGGTAGATATTGACCGGTAATGAGGCCGATTGTTTCGCTGCAAAATTTATTAGCGATTTATTATCGGCGATGGGTTTATTATTAGGAATTGTAAAAACACCCGTATAACCGCCTGCGGCTGCAGCTGCGGCTGTGCTTGCGCTTGCGCTGGTGCTTGCGCTGATGCCGCTGGCGGGGCCGGTGCGGTAGCTGGCGCGGGCGCTGGTGCGGCGG
>CABHOW010000157.1 GCA_902168225.1 uncultured Flavihumibacter sp.
CTGCCCCTCGACTTGCATGTATTAAGCCTGCCGCTAGCGTTCATCCTGAGCCAGGATCAAACTCTCCATTGTAAATGTTGTTTGATCTGACTATAATCTCAATTAATCGAAATTAACGTCTGATATTAATAATTATGATTGCTGTTAACCTTCACCTGAATTATATTCAAGTTACTGTTGCTTCCAAACTTTCAAAGATCTTTTAGCGTTTAAAACTTTTGTTTCATTGCTACCCATTTAATTGGGGTTGCAAAGTTAAAACGCATTTATATTTCAACCAAATTTATTTTGAAAAATTTCAAGAAAAATCTGATTCAAAAAATTCGATGTAAAGAACTGCTAATCAAGTATTTAAGAGAAATTAAACGTGTTGTAAATACACCCTTAATCGTTTAAATGAACTTCCGTTTCTGTTGAACGGGCGGCGAAGATAGGAGTCTTTTTTTACCTACCAAATTTTATTTAAAAATTATAGAAAATTATCTTTCTATCACCCTCATTTTACTCTCAAAGAACATCCCCTTTTCTAATAGCGGGCTGCAAAGATAAGCAGCTTAAGCTTCTTTCCAAATGTTTTTTGAAATTAATTCGCAGCAGCCTTAAAAAAGCCCAATTAATAAGGCTTTTAGCCATAAAAAAATTATGGAAACCATACCCGCTCCAAACATAAACCGTGGGGTGGGCTACTAAAATCAGCTTTTGTACAATCTTTTGCTTCTAAAATTTCGCGGAATTCCGATAACCCTATCTGCCCCCTCCCCAATTTTACCATGGTTGCCACCAACGCACGTACCATCCCCCTCAAAAAACGATTGGCTTTAACATGATACACCAATACACCCATATCCTCCCTCGTCCAATTCCTTATACCCTCTAACTTATAGCTCTCCCCTTCAAATTCCTCCCACCTACTCTCCATAATCTCGCAATTAAAAGTGTGTACTTGTGTATTACGTTTGGAAAAACTGGTAAAGTCGCGATACCCTTTTATCAGTTCAGCCGCCTCCTGCATTGATTTGATATCTAATGGATAAGGATAAAACCAACCTCTATCGCGCATAAAAGGATTTTTCTCCCGATATATATAATATGCATAAGACCTTGCTACAGCATCGAACCGGCAATGAGCTGTTGATGCTACCGCTTGTATACTGCGCACAGCAATATCGGGCGGCAATAGCGCATTGATATTGTAGATATGCTTACTGTCTATCCCGATATCGGTATCCAAATGAAAGTAATTTTGTAGCGCATGAACCCCGGCATCCGTTCTGGATGAACCCGTTAGTTCAAAGTTTGCTCTATAAAAAATGGTTAATGCCTTTGATAGTTCTTCCTGAACCGTATTAGCATTTTCTTGCTCCTGGAAACCGTGATAGGCAGTTCCCTGATAAGATAACTCGATAAAATATCTACCCATATTATTGTTTCACCGATTTCTTGGGCGTATTACTCCCAAAAGCTTCCGGTACTAACGGAACTTTGATTTTAGTAGCAGGTTTGCCTGAGATTGGTTTACCGGAACCCGCTTTCTCAGCCACCCTTGTTTCATTATTAACTGGATTCGAGGCAATAATTGAGGGAATAAAAACAGTAACAGTATCCGTTTTACTCCCATTTTTTACCAGATATTTTTGATCCAACCCAATATCATTGGTTCTTTCGTTTATTTTTTGAATTTGTTTCGGTGTGTTCGTATTTACCGGTAACCCGCTTAACACCCCCCTTAATAACTCCCTTGTTACCATGTCCATCAATATCCATTCCCCATCTTGTGTAATGCGCAATGCAAAACCCTTCGGCTTATCAGCTACTGTAAAGCTAAAGATATACTCTCTATATTGATTACCAGGAAAACTAAGGCTTATATCTTGCTTTCCGTTTGGTAACTGTGGGATAAACAAATACCCTTTACCGCTAGAACCATAGGTATTACCTTTCCATTGAATAAAATAGGGCTGGTTATTTTCAGATTGAATATAGAGGAAGTTAGTTTGTGCGCTTATTCCCCCTACTAAAAAAAATAACAACCCACAAAAGGATAAACGGTAAAGAAAAAAGCGTTTGATCATGTAAACTTGCTTTTAACAAATCTACTAAAAATGTATGTTGGGAGCATCTTTCAACACATATATCTTTATACAGAAAAATAAATACATGAAAAAAATCCATTTACTCTTTGTACTTACACTAGCCGTTAGTACAGTTTCTTTGGCCCAACCTGCAAGCAGCGATTGGAAAAAAATATATCGTGCTGTTCCAACCAAAGTGAATGATCTCGTGCATACCAAACTCGATGCCCGTTTCAATTACGCTAAATCGCAATTATTGGGAGATGTTTGGATCACCCTTCACCCACATTTTTATGCAACAGATTCTTTGCAGCTAGATGCTAAAGGAATGGATATTCAACAGGTTGCTATCATCAAGGGTGCAAAATCAATTCCACTAAAGTACACCTACAATGGTATGAACCTGTTCATTCAACTCGATAAAAGCTATACGCGAAACGAACAGTATACCGTTTATATTAAATACACAGCTAAACCCGATGAACTCGAAGTAAAAGGAAGTGCTGCCATTACAGATGCTAAGGGATTATATTTTATTAACCCCAAAGGCGAAGAAAAAGATAAGCCAACACAAATTTGGACACAGGGCGAAACAGAAGCAAGCTCTGTGTGGATCCCTACTATCGATAAAACAAATCAAAAAACAACGCAAGAATTTAATCTCACTTTTCCTAACAAATATGTTTCCCTCTCAAATGGCAAATTGGTAAAACAAACCATTAATAAAGACGGTACGCGCACAGACAGTTGGAAAATGGATCTACCACATGCACCTTATCTGTTTTTCATCGGTATTGGCGACTATGCCGTTATTAAAGATAAATACAAAGACAAAGAAGTAAATTATTATGTAGAAAAAGAATACGCACCTGTTGCACGTAAAATTTTTGGCAATACACCTGAAATGATGAAATTCTTTTCTGAAAAATTAGGGGTAGAATATCCTTGGGTTAAGTATAGCCAAATTGTTGGTAGAGACTATGTGAGTGGTGCCATGGAAAATACAACAGCAACACTTCATCAAGAGAGTGCGCAACAAGATGCCCGCGAATTAACAGATGGGAATAACTGGGAAAGCACTGTTGCCCATGAATTATTTCACCAATGGTTTGGAGATTATGTTACCGCGGAGAGCTGGAGTAATCTAACCGTAAACGAAAGCTTTGCCGACTACAGTCAGTTTTTATGGGAAGAATATAAATATGGTAATGATGCGGCTGCTTTTGAAAACTGGCGATCTATGCAGAGTTATCTCAGTGGCAGAACAGATGCTACCAAAGACCTGGTTCGTTTTTATTATGCCGATAAAGAAGATATGTTCGACTTAGTAAGCTATCAAAAAGGTGGAAGAATACTACATATGCTCCGCACTTATGTAGGTGATGATGCTTTCTTTAAATCGCTAAATAAATATTTAACCGATAATAAATTTGGCAATGGTAGCGCCCATAAACTCCGATTAGCTTTTGAAGCTACAACAGGTAAAGACCTTAATTGGTATTTTAATCAATGGTATTTCGGAAGCGGCCATCCGAAACTGGATATTAGCTATAATTATAATGCCGATGAAAAGAAAGCGGCTGTTTACATTAAACAAACCCAGGATAAACTATTCCAACTACCTATGGCAGTTGATGTGTATGAGGGTGCAAACAAAAAACGCTACATGATCTGGGCATCCAATAAAAATGATACTTTTTATTTCCCCGCTAATACAAAACCTGACCTGATAAATGTGGATGCCGAAAAAATAACATTAGCAGAGAAAAAAGATGCTAAAACATTGGCAGAATACGCACACCAATTCAAATATGGCGGCAAGTATTTAGATAGAAGAGAGGCCGTTGATTTCGCTTCAAAAAATAGTAGTGATCCATTGGCTTACAATATTATAAGCTCTGCTTTAAATGATCCTTTTTTTCGTATTCGCATCAAAGCCTTGACTAGTTTTGGTAATGCCACTATCGATGAGGCCACATTAGCAAAAATTGAAAATATTGCGAAAAACGATCCTACAAAATTAGCAAAAGCAGAAGCGATCAGTTTCTTAGGAAAAAGAAAGAATCCTGCCTACACTGATTTATTCAAGAAAGCAATTTATGATTCCTCTTATTCAGTTGCCGGAGCGGCGCTAGAAGCCTATGCAGATTTAGATGGTAAAGCTACTTATACTATTGCGAATGCATTAGCCAAAGCTCCTGCGAAGGGTAGACTACAAACGGCTATTAGTAATATCACCGTTAAGTATGGAGATGAATCGGCCTACGATTTCATCTTTGGTAATTTTGTAAAAATGCCATTATCACAAGCTAAGTTTCAATACATCGGGAATTTGGCAGATTTCTTAGCCAAAGTAAATGATCCTGCTAAATTTAAAAAGGCTATTGATGAAATTATCAAATTCAGAGAAGAAATTCCACAACAAGCCAGATCCCAAACAGATCCATTTATCAATAATACTTTGAAGGGGCTGGCTGCTAAGAAAGAAGCGGCTAATCAGCAAGAGTTGGCGGACTATATTAAGGGGAAGATCAAATAGGCGATAGGGCTAATGAATTAAGAATTATGAATTATAAATTAAGAGTTATGAATTATGAATTATTATCTGTTTCCAATTTTTAATTCATAACTCTTAATTCTTAATTCCTTCAATAGTTGATTCTATCTTTACTGAAACTGGGAAACGGGTATTTTGAGACTCGGCAGTGCCTTCAAATTGAATAAGGCGTTGTTCTTTCATCAAGATACCCGTTTTACTATGATAGTAACGCATTGATTTTTCTAGCCCCTTTATTACTTGTTGAATAACCTGTTCTCCTTGCTTTACAGTATTTTTTATATTATGTGTACCAAAAACATGTATTTGGATAGTATCTCCATACTTGCGTAAAAAAGTACATTCGTATACGGATGAAGAGCTATCAACTTGAATGGAATCCGTCCACCCAAAAGCAGTACCAGCCTGTATATATTTGGCAGGCAAGAAAAACTTTTTATAATCTTCCGGTTCAAAACTTAGCGATGCTAGTTGATTAGATTTGATCTGTTTACTGGCTGAAAAAGTTTGTATGCTATGCTGAAGTATACTATCTATCAGGTTACGTTCTTCGGCAGACAAAGAATCTTTTTTTTCGGAATCGAAGGATTGTTCTTGTCCAAATGCTATGATGCTACCTTTAATTTTTTTTACTTGCGATTGAAGTGCCGGCTCTGATTGTGGTGTTTCAATAAATTGATATGCTACTGTTCTATCTTGCGTTAGTTGAATCAACGTTTCTTGATTGGGAATATGATAAGCAATGGTTTGCTTAAGGGTAATATGCATCAAAAAAGGGTTATTACTAACACCTATATATTGTGCAAGTGATAACCCCTGTATCGTTACAAAAAAAATAAAGATTATATAACGCATCCGTTGCTAGTTTTTTTAC
>CABHOW010000158.1 GCA_902168225.1 uncultured Flavihumibacter sp.
CAGCGTCAGATGTGTATAAGAGACAGATACTATACTCAAATAATTAGGTACAAATACCATGATTAAAAAATAAATCACGGCATTTAAATATCACACCCTATCGCCTAACCCCTTAACCTCACACCTTTCAGCTTTCACCTTTTACCTGGCACCTCCTAAAACCCTATCCCTTTCAGCTTCAGCCCTATCCCTTCTTCTATGCCAAACATAATATTCATATTCTGCAATGCTTGTCCGCTCGCACCTTTCAGTAAATTATCGATACAGCTATGTATTACAGCCTTACCGCCTACCTTTTCGATATGGATCAAGCACTTATTCGTATTAACTACTTGTTTTAAATCAATCATTGTATCTGAAACATGTGTAAATACTGCATCTCGATAAAAATTTTGATACAAGTCATATAGCTCCACTTGCGAAAGGGTACAATCCAGTGTAGAGCTAACATAAATGCCTCTTGTAAAGTCACCACGCCAAGGCACAAAATATATACTTTGAGCGTGCAGAGATTCCGTGATCTCTGCAATATGCTGATGATTAAGTGTTTTATAAGCTTGAATATTATTTGCTCTCCAACTAAAATGACTAGTTGGGTTTAGCGATTGGCCTGCGCCTGTTGATCCTGTAATACCTGTTGTGTATACATCACTTAGTATCCTTTCTTTTGCCAAGGGAAGTAATCCGAGCTGAATAGCTGTAGCAAAGCATCCCGGATTAGCAATATTTGATGCACCGGCTATTTTATCTCTATTTAATTCAGGTAAGCCGTATACAAAAGAACGATTTCCGAAAACCGACTTTTGTTGTAATCGAAAATCTTGAGATAGGTCAATGATTTTTATATGATCGGGGATCCGATTATTATTTAAAAATTGCAAAGCATCCCCATGCCCAACGCAAAGAAAGATCACATCAACATCCGAATCTAACGAAGCTGAAAATCTGATATCAGTTTCCCCCAATAAATCTTTATGAACCTGATGAAGCGGGTTTCCTGTATTGCTGCTGCTTTGAACGAATACCAGATCTACCTGTGGATGATGAATTAATAAACGAATTAATTCGCCTCCCGTATATCCTGCCCCACCCACAATACCTACTTTTATCATTGCTCAGTAGATTTAATATGGTGATAAATGGCCGTTTGGTTACCGAAAATTTTAGAGAACCCACGTACATCTTCTCCTGTCCACCCGCTATTCATTTCTCCATATTTACCAAACTTGCTACTCATTAAATCATTGGCAGACTCAATACCAATAATTTGAAAGCGATAAGGCATTAACTGAATAAATACGGATCCTGTTACTTGTTCTTGCGACTGTATCAAAAAGGCTTCAATATCGCGCATAACCGGATCAAGTATTTGCCCCTCATGTAACCAGTTACCATAAAACTGGGCAAGTTGATCTTTCCAGCTTAATTGCCATTTGGTAAGCACATGTTTTTCTAGAGCATGATGTGCTTTCAAAATTACCATAGGTGCTGCTGCTTCAAATCCAACTCTTCCTTTGATACCTATGATCGTATCACCTACGTGAATATCTCTTCCGATTCCAAAAGGACCGGCAATGGACTGAATATACTGAATAGCTTCTACCGGGTTATCAAAATGCCGGTTGTTCACCCCTGTAATTTCTCCTTTATCAAAATGAACTATTAGTTCTTCAGTTTCAGATTTTGTTACTTGTGTTGGCCAGGCTTCTTCCGGTAATAAACCTTTTGAGTGTAATGTTTCTTTACCGCCAACACTAGTGCCCCAAAGCCCTTTATTAATAGAATATGCAGCTTTCTCAAAATTCATTACAACCCCTTTCTCCTTTAAATAACTTATTTCTTCCTCTCTACTCAGTTTCAAATCTCTAATGGGTGTGATGATCTCAACCCCCGGAATCATAATATTGAAGATCATATCGAACCTTACCTGATCATTTCCGGCACCTGTACTACCATGAGCAACCGCAGTTGCATTGAGTTTTTTTGCGTGTTCTGCAATATGTACAGCTTGGCTTAATCTTTCCGCACTTACACTTAAGGGGTAAGTATTATTCTTCAATACATTTCCGAATATGAGATACTTAATAATACGATTATAGTATGAGTTAACTGCATCAACTGTTGTATGTGAGGTAACACCTAATGCATAGGCATGCTTTTCAATTTTCGCCAGTTCATCGGTAGAAAATCCGCCAGTATTCACAATCACACTATGTACTTCAAATCCTTTTTCCTGTGATAAATACAAAGCACAATAAGTAGTATCTAATCCACCACTAAACCCCAGTACTAATTTTTTTGGCGCCATGATATTATTTTATATGCTGAATAAATAAGTAATTCTTTTCTTGAAAAGGCTAAGCAGTTTACTTTGTTTAATTTTCATAAATCGCTCATACAATTTCGATTTCTTTTTGAAGGCATCCGCGGTTTCTTTTGGTTCATAATGATCCGCAGGGTCGTATAGCATAGCCGTACACATACAATTTTTTCTATCCTTACTCATCAAAATATCATAGTTCACACAGCTTTTACACCCCGCCCAAAATTCTTCGTCGTCTGTAAGCTCGCTGTATGTTACCGGCTCGTAACCTAGATCACTATTAATTTTCATAACAGCTAACCCGGTAGTTAACCCAAATATTTTTGCGTTTGGATACCTTTCTCTTGAAAGATTAAATATGGCTTGTTTTATTTGTTTTGCAACTCCACTTTTACGAAAGGGGGGCGATACAATCAATCCACTATTAGCCACAAATTCCTCATGCCCCCATACTTCTATATAACAAAACCCTACCCATGTATCATCGGGTAATAAAGCAATGATAGCCTTACCTTCCTGCATTTTTTGTGCAACATAATCCGGGCTTCTCTTTGCAATACCTGTTCCTCTTGCTTTAGCAGAAGCTTCCATTTCATCGGTGATAATGTTGGCATAACGGGAATCGCTATGGTTGGCTACTCGAATTATTATCGATTGTTCCAAGATAAAATATAATTAGTGTTGTAGGTGGCTACCTGAAAAAGGGAAAGTTTCGGAGAAATTTTCACTGATAGGGGCAAGTGCCAGTTGCTCGTCCTATCAGAATCCACGTCGGGGTCGTGGCAAATAAATAAACGCCCTCTTCAAGATGCTTCTTGGCATTTTAGGAGTGTTAAGGGTAATATCATTTTTCAATCCGTTCATTGCGAATGCAAAGTTAGCTATATTTCACCAATTAAACCCTTTTTTACTAAATTAACAGCTACCTAGTTTCTAAAATTACGCATCATATTATTTCCGCCGGGTATCCGGTTGCCCCTAAACATATCCA
This sequence comes from uncultured Flavihumibacter sp., assembly GCA_902168225.1. Taxonomy (GTDB): domain Bacteria; phylum Bacteroidota; class Bacteroidia; order Chitinophagales; family Chitinophagaceae; genus Sediminibacterium. Next base: position 3,315 of record CABHOW010000158.1, read on the forward strand.
TCATGGGGTTTCTTTGCTGATTACCCTGTGCCCCGAATCGGCGAAGATTATAGGTAAAACTTAGCATAAAATATCTGGTAAGTACTCGAGTAGATACGTCTTGGATCGTATTACCGGTCACATTTCTGGTAATGCTCACGTTTTGATTGAGCAAATCAAATATATAGAATTTAATTTCGCCTTCCTTCTTTTTAAATAATTGCTTCGCAATACTTGCACTCCACAATGGAATGCTGGTATTAAAGCCCTCTGCTCTTCCGGTATTTTTTATATAGCTGAAATCACTAGATATCACCCATCCACTCTTAGTGTAATAGGTAGGTTCTGCTGTAACTGTTTGCGTAAAGAAATCGCCATTTTGATCGGGCTGAAGTGTATATCGGGCAAAAGTAAAGGAGGAGCTAGATAAAAAATTCATATCGAAATTATCTTTCAGGTTGGTAGTCCACGATGCATTAAAGCCGATAACCGTATTCCTTGTATAATTAGATTGCGTATTTACCAAAGTCTGGCTTTGAGAATTAGATAAGGATAATCCCAAATTAATATTGCTTTTTGGTTTTTTTAAGGGGAAACCATAATTAAAATAGCCACTGATATTATGGGTTCCGTTTAAGTTAACAGGTTTTGTAAACTGGGCACCATTGGGCAAGAAAATAGTTGAATTTTGAATATCGTTTGCAGTAAACGAAGCATTAATGGTAGCGAAAATAATTTTCTGGGTAGCTAGGTCAAACGAATTATAAAGGATTCTAAATGTATGCGTAAACTGTTGTTTTAGATCAGGATTACCGGTTCTGATATTCAGTGGGTTTGAGTTATCGATCACCGGTTGCAACTGAGAGGCACTTGGCTGGCTGGTTCTGCCGTTATAAAAAAATCGCAAATTTTTAGTTTTAGAAAAGTCGTACCTAAAATTCATGGTAGGGAAGAAATTCACAAAGTTTTGGGTTATGCTACTGTCTTTAGTAACATTTTTACTAACCAGTTCGCCAACCTGAATTCCCGAGCCAATACTGAAATTATACTTTGCTTTTTGAATCCGATAATTAAAAGTAAACCGATTTGAATTGAATGTGTTTTCAAAAACATTAGTAAGATTCGGTACTACGATATCATAATTACTTGTGCTCTTATTAAAAGCATATGTTTTAGTGCTCGAATTATTGACATTGGAGTTATAATTATAATTGTATTCTAATATTTGATTTTTTCCGATTGGCTCTGTATATGATAAAGTTGTGTTGAAAGTATTTCCTTCCCTATTCGTACGATTGATTTGATTGATCGTATCAGCATAAGGGGTAGGTGTATTAAAAAATCTATTGATAGAATAATTATACCCATTGCCATCATTAGTATTTCTAGATGGATTAAAAGCTATAGAGTAAGTTCTACCCCGCTTTTTAAATTTATGTCGAAAAGTTGTTTCGATGCTTCCACTAAAGCCATCACTAACACGGTCACTCGTGGCCACTGAGCTATTCAGGTTCTTAGCAATACCTCTTGTTGAAGTGGTAGTTTGATCATTTTGGGCATCGGTATTTTGGAAACTGATATTCGGTCGAATAATGAAAGAATTCATTGAATCGAACTGATGTTCAATATTAAAATTGATCCGATGATTTTTATTTTGAGTAACTGCATTTTGGATGGCTGTATTAAAAATAGAAGAATCGGGATTACCGGGTATTAAATTTTGGGTCAATGAATTTTGATCGCGATATGTTTTTTGATCATTGTAAAAATAACTGCCCGATACCGAAGTTTTCTTTCCCCAACTATCCTTGTAGTTAAACCCACCGGCCCATGTATTCACAATACCACCCCCACTTCCCGTGCCCAATAAACCGGAAACAGAACCGCCTCCACCTCCTCCTCTTCCGCCACCGCCAAAATTACCACCACTAAGAGATCCTAAAATATCTTGTACGGTAAAATTCTGTTTGTTCACATTATTTGCCTGCCCGATAAATGTTACTTGCATATCGCCATTAAAATGGCTCATATTGACACTATTATCATATACCCCTTCGCTGGTGGATGCTCCGGCACCAAGGGTAACTCTTCCAAAATTTCCCTTGCGTTTATCTTTCTTTGTGGTGATGTTAATAGTTTTCACTCTGTTTCCATCATCAAATCCGGTGAAAGCACTCTGGTCACTCAACGCATCAAATACCTGAATCTTATCGATCATATCAGGAGGTAAATTTTTAGTGGCCAATTTAGGATCGTCGCCAAAAAATCTTTTTCCATCTACCAATACACGCTGTACCTGCTCACCTTGTGCTTTTACTGTTCCGTCCTTATCTACTTGAACACCCGGTAATTTTTTTAATAGGTCTTCCATTACTGCATTGGGCTTAGTCTTAAAGCTCGACGCATTAAATTCTACCGTATCTTTTTTTAGGGTCATCGGCGATTGAGTAACGGTTACATTCCCCAAATCGTTGGCTGTTTGCTTTAAATAGATATTTCCCAAATCAACTTTTACATTTGTTTTCGAAAAATTTATTTTTTTTGAATAGGCTTCATAGCCGGCAAATTTGATTTGAACTATCCTATCGCCAAAAGAAATATTATCTAAACTGAAACTACCGTCTTGCTTGGTTAATCCGAATACTTCTAAGGAAGAATCCTTTGCATCGATAACAGTTACAGAAGCATCTTTTAGTATTTGTTTCCCTATAGTATCAACTAGTTTCCCTTTTAGTGATCCGGTATTCTGTGCTTGTATGGCTAAGACGCATATCAACGAAATGCTTAGTAGCTGTAACTTTTTCATAAAAATTATCCGTAAAATTATCAATGCTCACAAATCACCATCATCTGAATACTTAGAGCGGCAAGCTATTATGATAATCGGAAAGCCTCGTTTATTAATCGGTGAAAGCTAGAAAGCAATAGGCTGTTAACTAAATAAGTACTCTACATCTTCTTTTGTTAGGCTCTTTACAAAACCTTCATCATCTGTTATTACTTCCCTGGCAAGATTACGTTTACGCTCCTGCAGTTTAAGAATTTTATCTTCTACAGTATCTGTACAGATCATGCGATAAGCAAAAATATTTTTTGTTTGCCCGATCCTGTGTGTACGATCTATGGCTTGTTGTTCTACCGCCGGGTTCCACCAAGGGTCTACAATATATACATAGTCGGCAGCTGTTAAATTTAACCCTACTCCTCCTGCTTTGAGAGATATTAAAAACACCCTACAATTATCATCGTTTTGAAAACGTTGTATAGCCCTCTCTCTTTCATTTACTGTGCTGCTACCATCAAAATATTCATAATCTACACCAAGCTCTTTCATTTTTTCCTTAATCAAAGCGAGCATCCCTAAAAATTGCGAAAATACTAATGCTTTATGGTTACTGATATTTTCTGTAATCTCTCTGCCAATTTCTTCAAGTTTAACGGAAACATTAGGATATTGCTCTTCTTCTTTTACAATAGCAGGGCTATCACATATTTGCCGCAATTTCATCAATCCTTGTAAAATAGTAAGTTGGGATTTTTGTATACCCTGATTCTCAACAACCCCTAAAATTTTATCCCGATAATCATTCCGATAAGCATCATAAATCTTGCGCTGTTCTTCACCCATTTCACAGAATAGAACCATCTCCTGTTTCTCGGGTAAATCTTTAGCCACTTGTTCTTTTGTTCTACGTAAAATAAAAGGATACAACAGTTTTCTTAAATGGTCTTTTTGTTCTTTCTCTCCAAACTTATCAATAGGTATTGAAAATTCTTGCTTAAAAAACTCCATACTCCCTAACATACCGGGATTCAAAAAATTCATTTGCGCAAAGATGTCGAATGTATTATTTTGTAGCGGTGTGCCGCTTAAACATAATCTACTTTTCGCTCTAAGCAAAGAGGCTGCCTTGGTAACCTTGCTACCCGGATTTTTAATGGCCTGACTTTCATCGAGCACTACATAATCAAAATCAATTTCTACAAATTGCCTGATATCGCTTCTTAATGTACCATAAGTTGTGATGATAATATCTATTGCTGTTGCGGCAATTCCCTCCTTTTCGCGCATGCCCCCATGATGCACATAATAGCGCAATTCCGGTGTAAATTTTTTGATCTCGTTTTGCCAGTTGTACATCAATGTGGTGGGGCAAACAACCAATGCCTTTAAAGTACCTTGTTCTTTTTTAAGATGATGCAAAAAGCTCAAAGCCTGAATGGTTTTACCCAAGCCCATATCATCTGCTAAAATACCCCCCCACTGTACTTCGCGCAAATAATTCAACCATTGAAAACCACTCTCCTGATAAGGACGTAATATGGATTTCAAGTGAGCAGGGGCAGGAATCGGTTTAATGGCGTGGTTATCTTTTAGCCGCTCATATTTTTCTTCTAACTGAAACTGAAGTTCCTCTTCATCCCGCTGCAAATAGAGCTCTTCAATAACACTAAAATGATATTTACTCAATTTAATGTTTCCGGCTTTTCCATCCCCAACTCTAAATAGTAAAGAATATTTTTTAATCCACTCTTCCGGAAGTATACCTAAAGTACCATCCGTAAGTTGAACAAACTGTTGTTTATTCGCCAATGCTTTTTTAACATCGTCTACCGTAACTTTCTGATCCCCAAACTGTATCTGTACTTTAGCATCAAACCAATCGGTATTACTGCTAATAAATATTTTGGTAGAAGGTTTAGCGGTATTGAATCGGAAGTTCTTTAAGGCCTCAAAACCATAAATAGGGATATTCATTTCCTTCACTGCATCAATAAATAAGAAGAACCAATTATTCCTCAACACATCTTTACCCTTTAATGCCAAAACACCCGACTCCGTCGGTTTCACAAAACCAGAATGCAGTGCCTCAATTCTAGTTAATAACTCACGTTCAGCGAGGATATTTCTGTGTATTACCAATAATTTATCAGCTTGAGGAAGGAAGATTTTATCTTTATCCTGAACCGTTACATCATAGCCCTTATAATTAAATACCGGCTGAAATAACAGATACTCTCCTTTCTCTTTCAGTATTATTTTTATTTCCGGTTTTGCATCTCTTATTTCCTCTTTCTTTACATTGGCAAAATGAACATTATACTCTTTAGATAATGGAAGTACAAATGATTGTAACTGTGATGCCCAATCATCTTGTGAAATAACTATTCTACCTGCGGGCATAAATTTTTCTACCACTAAAATATCTTCCGGCTTTTTCCAAATAAAAAACTGCTGATGGTATTGAAAGAAAAAAGGCGATTCGCATTCGTTATCGGTAATATTTAAATCGGCAAGGGGCAGCTTAACTCTACAATCAATAATATATTGATCTTGTTGATAGCTAATTTCAAAATCCGGGCTAATGGCTTGCTCCATCAAGGAAGCGTGCTCCAAATTAGCAGTAGTAAAACTTTTACCATCAGGTAAATAAAAGACGAAAGGAGATCCAGCTAATTCTGTAAATAGTTTTTTATACTTCGGATGTAGATACTCATTGATGAGATGACGCGTTTCTTCCGGTAATTCATCGTTGTGCTGCTGTATAATATTCTCCCAAATTCCGCTAAAAGGAGAATTTCGATTCAAATACCTGCTTACTTCACCGGGTAATAATTTGCGTAGCTGTTGTACGAGCATTTTATCATCTTCCGATAGCGGATCGGTATTAATAAACTTAGATAGATCCAGTTTAGCAGTTTTTGATATGAACTTGGTAATTGCCTCATCAGCTTCTCCTTGTACTAATTCGAATTGGGCATAAGGATACTGTGTTTGGTTAGCTACAATAACGACACCTAATTTATAACTAATATGATCCGGCTCTTCCTGTGTATCATGTGTATCAGAAATAACTACCACGGGTTGTTCAACAGGCTTAGGCCTTAATTCAGTGCCGGGAGTAATAGTAACGCGTTTTATGGAAGTATCTAATAGTCTTAGAAAGGGTTTCCCATCGGTATATGTAAATTCAAATTTACCATCTAAATCATCATCCAGAGAATATCCATATAACGAAAGCAATTTATTTTTTTCTTTATCCCAATTACGGATAGTATCAAAATAATTAGCTCCGAATTGTTTTAATAATTGAAGCAGAACGATGGTTTTATGTACGCATAACGGATGTGCTGTTTCCGATTTACAGGTGCAACTGGTATCAAAATTACGCTCCTCATTTTTTTGAATCAGGATCTGGTATTGTTCCCCCTCCATTTCAAGCGATGCCTTTACCCTTTCGTTTGCCGCTTCATGAATATTAACTTTTTGAGACAGTAAAAAATTTTCTGCTTCGCTAAAACTTTCTACGGAAGCCAGCATACGCAGTAATTTGATATCCAGTTGCTTAATTTTTACAACGGTATGCTGCTGATCATATACGGTTTCTTTATCACCCAACATATTCCTGTCGAGCATATCTTGTAAATGAAACAAAGCACCCGCTTTATGCCTACATACTTCAGAGAGATTATACGGACAAGTACAGCGAAGGGATAGTGTTTTTGCGTCTTTGAACTGTGTGATATGAACTTTATAAAAAGTTGCATATCCGTCATCTTTCACCCTGAAGATGATATTCCCAATAAGATCATCGTATTCAATCAATTCTACATTTCCTAATGCATGAATTTTCTTTCCTCTACGTATTACTTCTTCCGTTCCGTTGTTATATATATGCTTAATTAAATACGGTAATGCCATGACTTATGATTCAAAACAGCGCAATTTGCAAAAGTAAAGGAAAGATGCTCGATTTATGAAATGAAAAACAAGAAATAGAATGAAATCTTTGTTAATCCTAAACATCTTGTTTAACGATTAGGTCTCCATTGTGATAAATAGGTAAAATATTAGCCACATTTGGCGTTACACAGTATTCCAAATCCTTTTCTAATCCATATTGAGCCAACCTATGCCAATGGGTAGTTTTGCGTATAAAGGAGGCCATATTATTTTTATGAAATAAATACATTTCCTCGGCCATTAAACTGCTGTCGCAATGAATCGTAAAATGATCTTTTATGCTTTCAATAACCGCTCCGGCAAAAAGCGCATCTTCAAGATTGAATCGATCCTTCCATGCGGAGCAGCCTAAAAAAACATTTTTTTGCTCTTTACTTAAATAATTGCATACAGCATCTAAATTGGGGAATGAACCGGTAATAATTTCAGCGGCTCCATTTTGAAGTGCCATATGTAAAAGCTTGGTGCCATTGGTTGTGGTAAGTACTAAGGTTTTACCTTCTATAAAAGACCGGGGATACTCGGCCGGCGAATTACCATGAGCTAATCCTTCTATTACTTTTCCATCCCGTTCACCCGCTGTAATACCTCCCGTTGTTTTACCTAATTGAATGCATTTATCAACCGTATCAACAGGTATAATGCGAGATGCGCCATTATACAAAGCTGTTGCTATGGTAGAGGTTGCTCTAAATACATCAATTATTACCACAATACTATTTGATATATCATAAATATCGAGAAGTCGGGGGGAAAGAATGGTGTGGAGTGATGGCTTTTTGCTCATTGCTACAAATATACACTATGAGAGCTCTTTGGCGGGGTCCCAAAATTTTTTTTCAAAATCAATTACCTGATCGTTTTCAACTTTTATTTTTTCTTTTTTGAGTAGTTCTTCCATACGGGTTGGTGTTGCAAAATGCATTTTACCCGAAAGCATCCCGTTCCTGTTAACTACCCTGTGTGCCGGAACATCTTTCATACCATGTGCTGCATTCATTGCCCAGCCAACCATACGTGCACTCATCTTTGTACCAAGAAAAAAAGCAATGGCACCATATGAACTAACCCGGCCTTTAGGAATTAATCTAACCACATCGAAGACCTGTTCAAAAAAAGAAGCATCCCGCGCGCCACTGGGGAGAACTTGCTTCAAATTCTCTTTAATTTCCTTAGTTTTCTTTGCAGCCATGAGTTAATTTAATCTTCAATCTGGAATCTACAATCTACAATCTACAATCTGTGATTCCACCATTTTACTTAGTTCCTATTTACTTAGTTACTTACTTACCTCCTTACTCTCCAACAACTCCGACCTCTTAGGCTCGGGCACCGACTCATATTGATAGGGGCAATGACGGCAACCATATCCACAACAATGACCCTTATCTAAATGGTATTTTTCTGTTAATACCATATAGCCATCAGTATCAAAGTAAAAGTCAACTCCTTCAATCAGATTCTTGCTCACTAAATAAATTTTTTAAAATACTGTCTTTTTCTAAAGGCAGGCTTTTGTTTAATAAAAAAGATAATAAATGTATTCTATTGCTATTGGCAATATCCAAGCCTTCGTAATGCGTTTTAATGAACCATTCCGGTTTCACATTTACTTCTGCATACAGGTTGTCTGAGGTGAATAACAAATCAAGATCAAATAAGTTGATTACGGCTTGTGTAAACCTGTATAAATCGGGACTATCCGTTTTAAGATGAATAATGCCATCTGGTTTTAAAAACTGCTGATAAAGGCGAAGAAAACGAGGATGTGTAAGCCTTTTTTTAGCACGAGAAGCGCGTAGCTGAGGGTCGGGAAAAGTGATCCATATTTCATCTACTTCATCCGCTCCAAAATAATTGGTTACCTTATCAATATGGGAGCGTACAAAAGCGATATTAGACAATGATTCATCTAAGGCTGTTTTAGCACCCCTCCAGATGCGATTACCTTTTACATCGATACCTATAAAATTACGGTGGGGGTACATGCGACCTAATCCTACGGCATATTCTCCCTTACCACATGCTAACTCTAGTGTAATGGGGTGGCTGTTCTTAAAAAATGAGCCCCAATTCCCTTTCATATGATCCGGATACTCTAATACATTTGGGAACCGTTTTATTGCTTCAAATCTTTCCAGTTTTTTCTGACCCATGCGTGCGAAAATAAATTAAATCACTTATATATACTTTTTCATTAACTTGATTTATACAAATACAACAATATGAAAAAAATTTGCTTAGGTATCTTTTTATTGTTAGCCATTAACGCTTATACGCAACAAACCATTGCTATTCGCTGCGGTTCTATATTAGATGTTCGTTCGGGGAACCTCATCAAAAACACAACCTTATTAATCAAAGACAATAAAGTAGTTCAGATAGGGGCGAATCTAAAAGGCGATACAACCATTGATTTATCTGGCTATTATGTGCTACCGGGATTAATCGATTGCCATACTCATGTGCTTTTACAGGGAGATATTACCAGTGAAGATTATGATGTACAGGTACTTAAAGAGTCTGTTCCATACAGAACTATTCGGGCGGTAAAAAGCTGTGCCCAATCACTGAAAAACGGCTTTACTACTATTCGCGATTTAGGAACAGAAGGCGCAGGATTTGCTGATGTAGATTTAAAAAAAGCAATTAATAGAGGTGAAATGGAAGGTCCGCGAATGTTCGTCTCTACATTAGCTATTAATACTACCGGGCACTACCCCATTAGAAAATCAGATTATGCATGGGAGCTAAATCTACCAAAGGGTTTGCAGGAAATAACAGGTGCAGATGAGGGAAGAAGGGCTGTTCGCTCTCAAATAGAGCAGGGGGCAGATTGGATCAAAATATATGCAGATAGAAGCTATTATAAATTAGACAATGGAAACTACAGAGCATTACCCAATTTTACCCCCGAAGAAATTAATGCCATAGGTGATGAAACCATTAGAAGCAGAAAAAAATTAGCCGCGCATGCTATGACAAGAGATGGTATCATAGCAGCCATTAATGCCGGGGCTCGCACCATTGAACATGGAAGTGGTATGGATGATGAGTGTATACAATTAATGGCTGCAAAAAATGTGTTTTGGTGCCCTACCATTTTTGTAAATGAATATGTTGCCGACGGAAGGGCTAAAATGGGTAGCCCAATCAATAAATATTTTAGTGCATCGATGCCTGATATTTTTAAAAAAGCTATCAAGGCCGGTGTTAAGCTGGCTTATGGAACAGATATAGGAGGCTATGCATGGAACTTGCCACAGGCCAAAGACTTTGAATATTTTGTACAGTGGGGATTAAGTCCTATTGACGCTATACGCACAGCCACTACTACTGCCGCTGAATTATTAGACATGGATGGAAAAATTGGCGAGCTTAAAATAGGGGCTTTTGCAGATATCATTGCCGTAAAAATAAACCCGCTTGAAAATATCAAATCCCTTCAACAAGTGAGTTGGGTTATGAAAGACGGGAAAGTTGTTAAAAGCTTATAGCGTTAAAACTAATTTTATATAGACGTCACGGATGGATTCGAACCATCGTAGAAGGTTTTGCAGACCTCAGCCTATCCGCTCGGCCACGTGACTAGGTATTATTTTAGTAAAGCATCTACTTCATCGTTGAATTCTTTAATAAATGTTTCATAATGTTTTCCTGTAGCAGGACCGGAAAAACCTGTATGTATCTTTTGTACTTTTCCGGTTCTATCTACAAATATGGTTGTAGGGAATGAAAGAAATTTATCCAGTTGCGGCAAAGATTCTAATACCACTTGTTTATCGGCAATACCGCCTAATGCTAAAGGATATTCGATGCCATAATATTTGCGAAATCTGTCGAATGCTTTTTTAACATAAGCACTATCTGTTTGTCGCTCATATTGCAATCCGATCACTTCAATGCCTCTGTTGCGGTTTGTTTTGTACCATGGTGCCAAAAAAGTGGCTTCATCCATACAATTGGGGCACCAGGTACCACCTATGGTGATGATCAGTGGTTTACCTTTAAATTTTGTATCGTCGGCACTAACAATCTTACCATCCGCATCCTTAAAATGAAAAGATAACCGATCATTCCCTTCTTTCAACTTTGTTAAACTGTACGCATCGGGCAAAGCGGCATTTGCATTGGGTATAGCAGTAAAAGGAATAGAAGATCGAGCGTTTATATTTTCCCCTTGAATACTACCGTTTTTATCAACTTTCCCAACATATAGTGCTGGGGATGAACCTATAAAAGAAGACAGTCTTACTACATCATCTTCAATAACCCCTTCTAAAAACCTTGAATCGCCGGTAATACGCAGGAATGTTGCTGTAACGATTCCCTGCCGCTGTTTAAAAATTCCCACTGCCTTTTCTTCTTTGCCATTACCATTCTGAAAAACTACATCATAGGTTCCGCTTATATCTGCAATAGGTGAAGAAGATGCCTCATTAAAACGATATAACATTCCTTTTTTTGCCTGAACAGGAGTAGCTGTTCCCTTAAGATCCTGCCTCCTGAAAAAACCATTCAAAAGATTCCCTTCCAGCTTAAAAGCAAGCTCGTTTTCAAATAATGGCAAGGGTATAAAAACGGAATCGCCCACAAATCGAAGATCACCGGTAGGAAATCGTTCTTCCCCATTCACCAGGAATCCTTTTAACGAAGATCCTGCTTCCCGTATAATAAAATTAAAGGGAACTTCAACACCGGGTTTGATAGAAAAAACGCCCCGCCAGTTACCTGCTAACGAAACCGTTTCTTTCTGCCCATTAACAGATACACCACAGCATATCCCAATCAGGCATAGCAGTATCAATTTTCTTTGCACACTCATTATTTTATAAAATTTCATGGTTTAATTTTTTGATTTGATAATGGATCGGATCATCTTCCTGATCCTGTATTATTCAACAACAGCACACTATTGATAAACAGCCTCGCTGTACCTAGCCAATAACTTCTATATGTAGGATCATCTGCAAACAGCACAACCTGACCGGCTCCCAAACTACTTTGGATAATTGCAGCCGAGTTACTGATCAGAGAAATATTTTGTTTGGAGGCATATCCATTGATGAAGGGCTTATCGGTATATTTTGCTACTGTTCCGTATGGGTTGGCACTTTGCGCAAGCAGCGTAGGCCCGTTTTTATTGATAAATAATTTTCGAGAATTTACACCAAAAGCAATGGGATGAGAGATATCTACATCACTTACAAAAATTGCACCGTTAATACGTTTAGCACCCTCATTATCTTGTTGCGTAACAAAATCAAAACGATCGGGTTGACTTGGTTTTGCAACTGTTTTATCAGCAGTTACAGCAGCTTGTTCATTTGATGTAACCCTTTGAACGGTATTTAGATTCGCAGCATTAATACTTCTTGCAGCATCTATGTCTGATGGAAGAATTTTTTCTTTAACGATATCATTTTGAATAGCCCATGCACTTGCATTTTGAAAAGTAATCAACGTGCCCCCATCGGAAATCCAATTTTTGATCTTATCAACAACCGTTTTATCCCAAGCCGCATAAGATCCACCCGGCAATACCAGGGTATTATAGCGCTTTAATGAAATACGCGAAAAATTCGAAGGGTCAATTTTTACAACGGGTATTCCTACATGATGCGATAATAAGAACCAAATCTGCCCCGCTTCGCTGGTAGTAACGCCTAGACCAAAAGCCAATGCCACTTCGGGCTTTTGGATAGATCGTATATTACTGCTACCTAAATCTATTCCTTCGGCACTAAATCCCGTATTAACGGCATATACATTAATTCCCGAGAGATTGGTAACTTTTTTCAATAACCGATATAAACTATCAGCCGTTATACGCTGACCGGCTACCGGTATGATAAGACTTCCATAAGAAAAACTTTTTTTCTTCCCATCATTCACGATAGAGGTAAAAGGTTTATAAGCAGCCTTTACTAATAATCCTTCCGACAAGAGTTGATAAAGAAATTTACTAGCACTGAAGTCGGTATATTCTGCTAAATAAGCATAATTAGAAGCTGCTCCGAGTATATTTCCTTTTGGAAATGATGTTTTGCTAACTATCACACCTTTTTCAAAACCAGATGTATTAATTTTTGCATACTGTAATCCATAGGCATGAATAACACTCCAGCCTGTATTATCATAATAAATACTGTCTTGCAGAATATTCTCTTCAAACAAAGAGTGTACAATTAAATAGTTAGGTTGCTCTGTTGGTACTAGATAAGCTTTCCCTTTTTCAAATTTTTTTCCATCTATTAGCTGATCGGTTGATAATTCATGAACGGTAACCCTATGCGTTAATAATAACTCCAGAAATTTCTGAGTAAGGGTTTCATCTTTACTGTCTCCAAAAACAAATGCTTTGGTACCGCTATTTTTTGCTTTATCGATAGCATATTTGAAAAGATCTTTTTGTACTTTAAAAAGATTTGCTTTTTCTGCGATTGCTCCTCTGATAGTAGAAAAAGCGGTGGTCAAATGATTCCGAATTGAAAAAGGGAAAGTAAGGATACCGTTAGTTGTTTCTCTCACAATACCTCCTGAACTAGCTTCTTCAAAAGTAGCGGCCAAGCTTCCATAGAATTTTGGGTAGGTACTACCATATATAGGAGAGAGATTATCATAATTCTCTTTGGTGAAATAAAGTGACCCTATTTCATCCAATGCTTTGGCATGATATTTTGCTAAAACAGCATTCTCATCATACAGAAATGAGGGGATGATCGGGCTTTCATGCCGCTTAGGAGTAGGTTCGAAATAATAAGTAGCATTGGCTCCTTGTTCATGAAAATCGATTTGAACATTGGGATACCATTGATGGAAGAAAGCTACCCGATTTCTGCTCTCCACATGAACCAAGTTTAACCAATCTCTATTCAAATCTGCAAAATAATGGTTGGTTCTACCTCCGGGCCAGGCTTCCTGATGTTCCTTATCATTCCCATCAGCAACCGGCGGAAAAGACTTATAGCTATTATACCAATTTGTAGCACGATCTCTTCCATCCGGATTTAATGAAGGATCGATGAATATAACAGACTCCTTTAACCAATCTTCTGTTTCTTTATCCTGATTGGCTGCCAAATAATAGCCTGTTAATAAACTAACTTCACCACTTGATGTCTCATTCCCATGAACACTGTAACCCAATAAAATGACTACGGGTGAAGACTTATCAATAATCGGTTTTGAAGGGTCTACCAAACTGAGGTGTTCTTGCCTGATTGTTTCTAAGCGATTAAAATTTTCCGGAGATGTTATGGTTACTATGATCTGTTCACGCTCTTCATAGGTTTTCCCAATGGTTTGAACATGAACCCGATTACTCGATTTCGCCAACTCGCGGAAATAAGCAACTATCTGATCGTGACGGGTATAATGAGATCCGATCGGATACCCTAAATATTGCTCGGGCGAAAGAATTTTCGGATCAAAATTATTTGACTTTGGAAAAAAATACGGTAGCTGTGCATTCGACTGAAGGAATAATATTCCTGCAAATACAGATAATAAAAGTTTTATTTTATTGGGAAGTGAATACATATTACAATTAAAAATTTTGGATGATTTTAATTAACAGAATTTTGTTCTACATCAGTACAGCATAATATATCAAAAAGATCAACAACAACATCGATCCGAGAAGATAGCAACAGTATATAAGTTGTATTCAAAAACAGGGCTAGTTACATGATTTTCCACAACGCAAAATTTCATTAGTCTACTAAAATAGTAGACAAACATAGAGCAAATTATTTGTGTGTCAAAATAAAAGTCTACCGATTTAATAGAATTATATAATTTTGTTGAAAAAAGACATGTTACCAATAGCGATTTACTATGAGCATCCAGACTGGTTTAAACCTTTATTTACCGAACTCGAAAAAAGAGGATTACCCTATGAGAAAATTGATGCAGTAAACCATCAATTCGATATCGCAGATAATACGAGAAAATATAGTCTTGTTTTCAATAGAATGAGCCCCTCTGCGTATCTAAGAAATGGAACACAGGGTATTTTTTATACACAGTCTTACCTGAAATTTTTAGAAGATAATAGTGTGCCAACTATCAATGGTTACAAGGCTTTCCAGTATGAAACTTCCAAAGCAAATCAATTATCGCTTATTCAAAAATTGGGTTTTAAATATCCGAAAGCAAAAGTGGTAAATCATACCAGTCAATTAATTAGAGCTACTAATGGATTAAGATTTCCCGTTGTTGTGAAAGCAAATATTGGTGGTAGTGGTGCCGGAATAGTAAAATATAATTCCGAAGCCAGCTTAACAGAAGATATCCTGCAAAACCAGATTGATTTTGGTATCGATCATACGGCATTAGTGCAGGAATATATTCCGGCAAGAGGTGGCTATATAACAAGAGTAGAAACCTTGGGAGGTAAATTCCTTTACGCCATCAAAGTATATACTTCCGGAGAGTCATTTAATCTTTGTCCGGCAGATATCTGTCAAACTACAGATGGAAAAGAATTAGTACGAAATGCTTGTGCACTCGATGCGCCAAAAACCGGATTGAAAGTAGAAGCTTATAATCCACCTGCAGAAGTAATACATGCTGTTGAAAAAATTGTTCAATCGGCGGGTATTGATGTAGGAGGTATTGAATACATCATTGATGACCGTGATGGTGAAATCCTATATTATGATGTAAATGCACTTTCCAATTTTGTAGCAGATGCTGTAAATGTTATAGGATTTAATCCACATGAAAGATTAGTAGATTTTATTGAGGAAAAGATTTATGCGAAAGAACCTTTACAAGTTGCACACACATTTTAAAAACATACTATGAAATTTGGATATTGGTTACCTGTTTTCGGGGGTTGGTTAAGAAATGTTGAGGATGAGCAGATGTATGCCAATTGGGAGTACATCAAAAAACTCACCATCAGAAGTGAAGATCTGGGGTATAGTATTTCATTGATCGCAGAATTAAATTTAAATGATATCAAAGGCATTCATGCACCCAGTGTAGATGCCTGGAGTACTGCAGCGGCCTTAGCTGCAGTAACAAACAGCATCGAATTAATGGTTGCTGTAAGACCTACTTTCCATAATCCTGCACTACTGGCTAAAGCTGCTGCTAATATTGATCATATCAGCAATGGCCGACTTTCATTGAATGTAGTAAGCAGCTGGTGGAAAGATGAGGCCGAAAAATATGGTGTTCAGTTTGAGCAGCACGATGATAGGTATGCGAGAACAGAAGAATGGTTATCGGTTGTAAATGGTGTGTGGCAAAAAGATCATTTTAGTTTTTCGGGAAAATATTATACCGTAAAGGATAATGTTTTACAACCCAAGCCGATATCAAATCCACGCCCTTTTATTTATGCGGGTGGCGAAAGTGAGAGAGCTAAAGACCTTATTTCATCTACTTGTGATGGTTATGTGATGCATGGCGATGATCCTGAAGTAATTGCCAGAAGAATAAAAGACTTATCTGAAAGAAGAGAAAAAAAAGGATTACCCCCCATGAAATTTGGGGTTGCCGCTTATAGTATTATTCGGTCAACTGAACTGGAAGTAAAGAAAGAGTTGGAAAGGATCACGAACATCAAAGTAGGATCACCGGGATACGAGAACTATCAACAATGGCTCAATGGAACACAGCTGGAACAAAAAGTTTCTTTAGAAGATTATTCTGTAAGTAACCGCGGACTCAGAACAGGTTTAACCGGAACACATCAACAAGTACTGGATCGTATCGGGGAATTTGAAAAAATAGGTGTTGATTTCTTTTTATTGCAATGCAGTCCACAATTAGAAGAGATGGAAAGGTTTTCGGAAGCGATCATTCAAGCGGAATATGCATGATCATATACTATTAGGTGTAGGTACATTGCTGAATCAAAGTACTGTATATTATACCCAAAATAAAAAAGCTCTGTATTATTAGTACAGAGCTTTTTTTGAAGCTGTAGGGGGAGGGATCGAACCTCCACGAAGAAGTTAGCTATAGCACAAAGTTCAGTGGTCGACCCTGGTTCCCATCCGCTTTAGGCGGATAGGAGCTCTATACTACGTTTATCCTTTTATCTTCACCCCCGAGACAAGAGGGCATGTCTGCCGAAAATTTCATCACCCCACAGTATATAAG
>CABHOW010000159.1 GCA_902168225.1 uncultured Flavihumibacter sp.
TTCCCTGCCTTCACTAATGGCCCATACAACTAATGATTGCCCGCGACGCATATCGCCCGCTGTAAATACCTTAGATAAACTGGTTTGATAACTGTTTTCGGCAGCTTTTACATTACCTCTTTCATCCAACCTAACTTCTAGCTGCTGAATAAGTCCGGTTTGTTGTGGATATAAAAATCCCATAGCTAATAGTACTAACTCACAGGCAATTTCTCTTTCCGAACCCGGTATCTCTGTAAAACCTGCTGCTTTACCATCGGCACCGATCTTCCATTCTAAATCTACAATTAATGCCCCGGTTAAATTTCCATCTTTATCTCCTATAAATTTTTTCGTTGCCACAGCCCATTGTCTGTTCGCTCCTTCTTCATGCGAGGAAGTAGTTTTTAATAACATCGGATACTGTGGCCAGGGCATATTTTCAGTTCTTTGCTCCGGAGGTTTAGGCATCAACTCAAATTGAGTTACTGATTTTGCACCCTGCCTATTCGAAGTGCCCACACAATCACTTCCGGTATCTCCACCCCCAATTACCAGTACGTTTTTACCGGTGGCAAGAATATCTTCCTCATCTACATTCTCTCCGCTAACTCTTTTATTTTGTTGTTTGAGAAATTCCATTGCAAAATGAACCCCTTTTAAATCTCTTCCTTCAACATTTAAATCTCTTGGAATAGTAGACCCACCTGCTAATACCACTGCATGATTTTCTCTGAGCAAATCATTGACGCTCATATTCACACCAATATTGGCATTACATGTAAACACAACACCCTCTTCCTGCATTACTTGTATCCTTCTATCGATCACCCATTTCTCTAATTTAAAATCCGGAATTCCATATCGTAATAAACCTCCCGGCTTGGCATCGCGTTCAAAAACAGTTACAGTATGCCCGGCATAATTTAATTGCGCAGCCGTAGCTAATCCCGCCGGACCGGAGCCAATCACTGCCACTTTTTTACCCGTTCTAATATTTGGTTTCTTCGGTTTTACAAACCCTTTTTCAAAAGCTATTTCAATAATATGTTTTTCAATTTCTTCAATGGTAACCGGGGGTTGATTAATACCCAGTACACAGGCACTTTCACAAGGGGCCGGACAAATTCTTCCGGTAAACTCCGGGAAATTATTGGTAGATGAAAGAATTTCATAAGCCTCTTCCCAACTCTGGCGATAAACGGCATCATTGAACTCGGGAATGATATTGCCAAGTGGGCAACCACTATGGCAAAAAGGAACGCCACAATTCATACATCGAGATGATTGTTGATTGAGTTGTGTGTCGCTCATTTTGTCAACAAATTCTTTATAGTCGTGCACACGTTCTGTAACAGTTCTCTTGGAAGGTAATGCTCTGGTATGTTCTAAAAATCCTGTTGGTTTTCCCATGATGGTTAGGAGTTACGAGTTACGGGATAAGAGTTACGGGTTGCTTGAAGTACTTTCTTATAATCACTGGGAAATACTTTTATAAAATGATGGAGTTGGTTCTCAAAATCTGACAGTATAAATTTTGCAACAGTACTTCCGGTATATGCAACATGCTTTTCAAGAAGGTCGTATAATAGTTTATTATCATCCTGATCAAGCGGATCTAATTCTACCATTTCTTTATTACATTTTTCGGCAAATGTTTTTTGAACGTCATATACATAGGCGATACCCCCACTCATACCGGCCGCAAAATTTCTGCCGGTATCACCTAAAATGATGGCTACCCCACCGGTCATATATTCGCAACCATGATCGCCAACACCTTCTGTAACAACAGTAGCTCCTGAATTACGCACAGCAAAACGTTCTCCTGCTTTTCCCCTGATATAAGCTTCACCTGAAGTGGCACCGTATAATGCCACATTACCTATGATACTATTTTCTTCAGGAACAAAATTTGCATGGGCAGAAGGATATACAATTAATGTAGCACCACTTAATCCCTTTCCAAAATAATCATTCGCATCACCTTCCAATTCCAGTGTAATACCTTTTGTATTGAAAGCACCGAAACTTTGTCCGGCTGTTCCTGTGAATTTAAAATGAATAGTATCTTTTGGTAACCCTGCCGCTTTATACTTCTTCGTAATTTCATTTGATACGATGGTGCCGGTAGTACGATCTGTATTCTTTATCGCACAACTCAGGCTTACTTTTTCTTGCTTATCGATAGCTGCTCTAGCAGCTTGTAATAATTTCCAATCTAATACTTCGGCTAATCCATGATCTTGTTCTTCTTGTTTGTAAAGTCCTGTTTCAGCAGATTCAGGTTCGTAGAAAATAATTTTAGATAAATCTAGCTTGCTATATTTCCAATGTGTTGTGTTCTCCTTTTGTTGTAGGCAGTTGGCCTGTCCTACCATTTCTTCCACAGTTCTAAAACCCAATTCAGCCATAATTTCTCTTAATTCTTGCGTTATGAATTGGAAGAAATGAACAACATGATCGGCATCACCGGTAAACCTTTTACGCAAGGTTTCATCTTGTGTGGCAACTCCAACCGGACAAGTATTCATATGGCATTTACGCATCATGATACATCCTTCTACAATTAGCGCGGCTGTTGCTACGCCCCATTCTTCGGCACCTAATAAAGTAGCAATGGCAATATCTTTTCCGGTTTTCATTTGTCCATCTGCTTGTACCACAACCCTACTCCTCAATTTATTTTTTACCAATGTTTGATGTGTTTCTGCTAATCCTAATTCCCATGGTAAACCAGCGTGTTTAATAGAACTGATAGGGGAGGCGCCTGTGCCGCCATCATGACCGGAAATTAAAATCACATCTGCTTTTGCTTTGGCAACACCTGCGGCAATGGTACCAACACCTGCTTTAGATACAAGCTTTACATTGATGCGTGCGGCTCGGTTTGCATTTTTTAAATCGAAAATAAGTTGCGCCAAATCTTCAATAGAATAAATATCATGATGTGGTGGCGGAGATATTAAACCCACACCCGGTGTGGCATGGCGCGTTTTACCAATCCATTCGTCAACTTTATGTCCGGGTAATTGCCCGCCTTCACCCGGCTTAGCGCCCTGCGCCATTTTTATTTGCAATTCATCTGCTTCGGTAAGATATAATGAGGTTACACCAAAACGAGCGGATGCCACTTGTTTAATAGCAGAGCGCATAGAATCGCCGTTCGGTAAAGGATTGTAGCGTTGTTCATCTTCACCCCCTTCACCTGTATTACTCTTACCTCCTAATCGATTCATGGCAATGGCAAGCGTGGTATGTGCTTCCCAAGAAATGGAGCCAAAGCTCATAGCACCTGTGGCAAAACGTTTGTAAATATTTGTAGCAGGTTCTACCTCTTCTATAGGAATGGAGGGGCGTTGTTGTACAAATTTAAACTGGCTTCTTAACGTACAAGCTTTTTCGCTTTGATCATTGATTAATGTTGAATATTTTTTGAAAGTGCTATAATCATTTTTGCGCGTAGCATCTTGTAATAAATGGATGGTTTGCGGATTGAATAAATGGAATTCACCTTTTCGCTTCCATTGGTATACACCGCCAACAGGTAAGCGATCGATAGCTTTATCTTTTTTGCTAAAGGAAAAGAAATGTTTGGCTAAAGTTTCTTTTGCAATCTCATCTAATCCCATTCCTTCAATGCGAGAAGTAGTTCCGGTAAAATAAGTGTCGACCACATTTTTATTGATACCAATAATTTCAAAAATTTGTGCTCCTTGATAAGATTGAAGGGTAGAGATACCCATTTTGGAGAACACTTTCAGTAGCCCGTCGCAAACTGCTTTTACATAGTTTTTCTTGAGTTGTTCGGGGTCTAAATCGGTTTGCAGTTTACCCGTTAATTTCATGTCGCGAATAGAAGAGAGTGCTAGGTATGGATTGATAGCAGTAGCTCCAAAACCGATTAAGCATGCAAAATGGTGGACTTCCCATACATCACCTGCTTCCACGATAATGCCTACTTGTCCGCGATAACCTTTTTTTATCAAATGATGATGTACAGCTGCTGTGGCCAGTAATGTAGGAATAGGTGCATGATCGGAATCGATGGCACGATCAGAAAGAATAATCACTTCAAAGCCATCCATTACTGCATCTACAGCGTATCTGCATAAACGATCGAGCCCGGCTTTTAATGAACCCGGGTTACCATCTGCGCGAAAATAAGTTTGTAAGGTTTTAGCCTGAAAAATACCGGTATCGATGCTTCTTATTTTTTCAAGCTCATGGTTGTTGAGTACGGGATGTTTCAAGGCTACACTATGGCAGGCCAATGGATCTTCGATTAATATATTACCGTTGCTACCGGCAAAAGTAGCAAGCGACATTACCATCCGTTCGCGGATGGGATCAATAGGTGGGTTGGTTACCTGTGCAAATAATTGTTTGAAATAAGCACTTAAATGTTGCGGTTGTTCACTTAATACAGCCAGTGGTGTATCTGTACCCATCGATCCGATAGGTTCTTTGCCATCAAGTGCCATAGGCGCAATGATGGTATCGAGATCCTCTATAGAGTAGCCAAATGCTTTTTGGTATTTAAAAACCTGGTCGTGTTCTAAATGTGTGAATAGCACCCTGGGCTCCGGTAATTCTTCTAAACGAATTTTATATTTATTCAACCATTCGCCGTAGGGTTGTTGTGCGCAAATTTGTTGTTTAAGTTCTTCATCACTAATAATCCGCCCTTCCGTCATATCTACTACAAACATTTTGCCCGGTTGTAAACGACCTTTCGATTTTACATTGGCAGGATCGATAGGGAGCACACCTGTTTCGGAAGCCATGATTACACGATCATCATGCGTAACGGTATAGCGAGAAGGGCGTAATCCATTTCTATCTAAAGTGGCACCGATAATATTACCATCTGTAAAAGAAATAGAAGCCGGTCCATCCCAGGGCTCAACCATGCAAGCATGATATTCATAGAATGCTTTTTTAATAGGATCCATGTCGGCATTCCCATCCCAAGCTTCGGGAATAAGCATCATCATTACATGTGGTAAAGATCTGCCGGTGAGTGTAAGCAGTTCAATCATATTATCTAGGCATGCGGAATCGGATTGAACACCTGAAACGATGGGGAGAATCATATCTAATTCTTCCTTAGAAAAATACGGTGTGGTAAATCCTTTTTCACTCGAACGTAACCAGTTGAGATTTCCTTGTAAAGTGTTGATCTCGCCATTATGTGCCATGTAACGAAATGGCTGAGCGAGTTTCCAGGAAGGAAAAGTATTGGTGGCAAATCGGGAATGTACCAAGCCAAATGCAGATACCATTCTTTTATCACTGAGATCAGGAAAATAATCGCGCAGTTGATGACTGGTGAGTTGGCCTTTATAAATAATTATTTTAGCAGATAGGGATGCAAAATAAAAACCTATTTCATCTTTTCGAATCGTGTTGTTGATAGTATGCGTGGCATAGTTTCGGAGTATAAATAGTTTTCTTTCGAAAGCAAGGGTATCGGTAACATGATCAGTAGAACCGATAAATACCTGTTCAATACAAGGCTCAACAGATAGGGCAGAAGCACCGATATTTTCTTTGTTCACCGGTACTTTACGGTAGGCCAATACTTCTAAACCAATTTTTTCGGCGGCGCGATTAAAGATATCTCTACACTCTTCTCGCAAGGCAATAGATTTTGGGAAGAATATCATACCCACACCATATTTACCAGGCTTAGGTAAATGCACACCTAGTTTAATACATTCATCGAAAAAGAATTCATGTGGAATTTGAAGCGATATACCGGCGCCATCGCCGGTATTATTTTCGCAGCCGCAGGCACCACGGTGTTCCATATTTTCAAGAACGGTAAGCGCATCGCTGATATGTTGGTGTGATTTATGCCCTTTTATATTTGCAACAAAACCAATACCACAAGCGTCG
Source organism: uncultured Flavihumibacter sp. (assembly GCA_902168225.1). Lineage (GTDB taxonomy): Bacteria > Bacteroidota > Bacteroidia > Chitinophagales > Chitinophagaceae > Sediminibacterium. Next base: position 5,881 of record CABHOW010000159.1, read on the forward strand.
TGCTCAAAGGCGGGGTCATACAAGCCTCCATCGTAACGGGAATAAAACATGTTATCCGTTTAAGGGTGAACAAAATGGCAGGCAATCTGACGGAAGTTATAGAAAAAAAGGGAAATTTGGAATAAGGTTCCAATTTATCGACTATAATTTAGATATAATCTAATAAAATATGCTATATATTAAAAAATATTCAACATAAATTTCAATTATAAGCACTAATCCTCAAAATGATACGCTACATTAATTTGCTTACTCATTTTGCTTCTACATTACCCAACTGTTGTAAGTAATAGCAGTATATCATTTGGCCTTTTCGAATACTTGAAACTCGCAGAAACTCATTTGCACCATGCCATTTTTCATCCGGCTGCTGAAACCCTAATGAATACGCATAGATGCCTAATTGCTCTTTTATTTCTACTAAAGCACCCACACTTCCGCCTGTAGCATTTTGAAGGGGTTCTTTACCATAATAGTTTGCTAAAGCGTTCGACACATATCTAAATGCTTTTGTATCTGACGGAAATTTCATCGGTCGTGCAAAGCCTCCTGTCAACGGTTTGTAGATAATACTTGCACCGGGGGGTGTATTTTTAGCAATATGTTTTTTGATCAAGTCGATTATTTCAAATCCATCCTGATTGCTTACTAATCTGCATGTGATTCTTGCAAAAGCATTGCTAGGAATAATATTGGAACTTCCCTCCGGGGCTGTATAACCGCCTTGGATGCCTGTTATCTCTAATGTTGGTCTGTACCAAATTCTTTCCAGTGGTAAATAGTTAGTATCACCTACATCTGCAGTAGTTCCTAAAAATTGCATGTCTTTGGCAGGGTTGTAGGGAACTTGTTTCAGCTTTGTTTTTTCTGCCGCAGTTAGCGGGATCACTTTATCATAAAATCCTGCAACTGCAACGTTCCCTTCTTTTGTATAAAATGAGCTGATGATTTGTGATAAAATGACTGCTGAATTAGGCGTTTTTCCACCATATTCTCCTGAGTGCCCGTCGATATTGGCTGTTTTAACACTAAACTCCATAGTAATAGCTCCTCTTAAGCTCATTACAATAGCGGGATCAGTATCACTGGCTTGTCCGCCATCTGCATTTAAAGCATAATCTGCTTTCAGCAATTCTTTATTAGCAGCAATAAAATCATGAAAATGAGTGCTGCCTATTTCTTCTTCTCCTTCAAACAGAAATTTTACATTAACGGGGAGTTTGCCATCTTTTTTTAGCATGGCCTCAATAGCCCAAATGGATATCATTACGCCACTTTTATCATCGCTGGCTCCCCGGCCCAATATTTTTCCTCCTACTACTACAGGTTTAAAAGGAGGGTAATCCCATTCTGATTCTTTTACAGGTTGGATATCATAATGCGCATAAATTAAAACGGTAGGTTTGCCCGGAGCTTTATCCCAACTGCCAAATACAAAAGGATTGCCTGCAGAGGGTATCTCCATAGCCGTAGATAGGCCAATGGATTTTAATTTTTTTACGATCCATTCTGCTGCTTTTTTTACATCAGCTTTATGCGAGGGCATCGATGAGATACTGGGAATGGATACTAATTCAATAAATTCTTTTAAATGTTTTTCCTTATTCTCTTCAAAATATTTTTCATAGCCTTGCATCGCTTCTTTATCAGAAGATTGTTTTGAAGCGATACTATTTTGAGCGAAACTAATAGAAGCGTTGCATAACGATAAAGCAATAACAATAACAAAAGAAAGGGGGGATGTAATTTTTTTTATCATTGGTTTTGAGTTAAATAATTTTTAGCCATAGCGTATTATACAGTTTTTACCAAGTAATTTGATGGGAAATTAAGATTAATTGATTGATACTTTGGGTATATTCCAAAAATAGTACTCCCACTCCCGGTCATACTTGCATAGAGTGCACCATCAGCATATATAGCATCTTTTATGTTACCAATTTCGGGGTTTGCCTTTATTACCGGTGCTTCAAAATCGTTATATAGTGTATGCTTCCAATCTTTTATGGGTAAAGCAATGACCTCGCGTAAATCTTTTTGCGGTTGTTGTGGTTTTATATTTTCAAAAGCCCATTTGGTACTGATATGTATACCCGGGTTAATGAACACTATCTTGTAATCGCTCAGATCTAATGAAACAGGTTCCAAAATTTCTCCTCTGCCGGTTGCATAAGATGGTTTGTTCTCTATAAAAAACGGGCAGTCGCTTCCTAATGCGAGCGCATAGCTATTTAGTTGGTTTGGATGAAGGTTCAATGCAAACTTTTCATTGAGTATATTCAATACAAATGCGCCATCTGAAGACCCACCCCCTAATCCGGCTCCCATCGGAATTATTTTATGTAGATGTATATACACAGAAGGGAGTTGCGGGTAATCTTTTTTTAATAGCTCCCATGCTTTGATGCAGAGATTGTTACTTGGATCTCCGGGTACGGGAAGACCTGTACTTTTGAATTTTGAATTATGAATTATGAATGTTGAATTATTAATTCCTAATTCAGCATTCTTAATTTTTAATTCAGCACCTGGGGCTTTATGGATGAGCTCAATAATATCACACCATGGAACCGGGTAAAAAATAGTTTGCAGATTATGATAACCATCTTCCCTTTTTTCAGTAATATGTAAACCTAGGTTTATCTTGCAATTTGGAAAAGCAATCATTTCCTTTTATTCAATTCATCTCTAATGGCAATGGCGCGTATATAATCTTCCTGCTCTAATACTTCATTGAGTAAGTTATTCAGCTCTTCGATATTCATGGTACTTAAGTCTTCTCTTGGCGTACCGGCTTCTTCGATACCCCCAACAGCTTCTTTCTTTTTAGGATTACCATCATCCATCATAATACCGGCGTTTTCCAAAATATTTTCATACGTGTAAATAGGGCATCCGAAACGAACGGCGAGGGCTAAAGCATCGCTTGTTCTGCTATCTATTTCTACGGTATCATTTTCGGTATAACAAACTAACTTAGAGTAGAAAATACCTTCTTGCAAATCACTGATAATAATTTCTTGCAGTTCTACTGAGAAGGCATTCATAAAGTTCTTCATTAAATCGTGGGTGAGTGGCCTGCTGGGTTGCATGTGTTCTAATGCAACGGCTATAGCTTGTGCTTCAAAACCACCAATTACAATAGGTAAGCGACGGAGCCCATTTATTTCACCCAATACCACAGCATAAGAATGGGTTTGGGTAATGCTATGAGAGAGGGCCACAATTTCGAGTTCAATCTTCTTCATAATACCCGCGAAAATAACTCAAAAATGGGCAAAATAAATGGCTATACGTTTTGTTTCTTTAACCAGATATCGAAAATAAAAGTGCCAAAAGGCAAAATAGCAGCTAGCAAAGCGATAAAAAGCCTTGTATAAGGCCAATTATATTCCTCTTTAGCGGTATAAGCTTGGTAGAGAAATTGTAAACAGAGGATTAGATATATCGAGCCCCAAATCTTTAAAGGTATCGGATCGCCGCCCCAATATTTTATAGGCAAGGCCACACCTAATAGAACCAAAAGTGAAATACCTTCGGCGAAGCCTAATAATCTTAGCCTACCAATAGTAGTATCAATTAATTTGCGCATACTGAATAACAACAAATCTATTGCCAAAATGAGGGAAACGGCTATTTATCAACTTAAGAGTTCATTAAGTTTCTACTAACTATTATAAATAGGCGTTTATTTGCATGGTAATTTTGATAAAAATAAATTTATGCCTCTCTATAATATAGAAAAATTACCCAAATCGGGACTTATCGAAGGGTATACCGCCCAGTTTATACATACCCAGTCAGCAACCTATTCGCATGTTACTGTTGTTGCAGGCGCACATTTACCCTTGCATCATCATGTACATGAGCAAGTATCGTATGTACTGAGTGGAGAATTTGAACTTACTGTAGCCGGAGAGGCCCATAGGCTTGTAGCCGGACAAGTATTCGTTATCCCTTCAAATACACCACATAGCGGGTTGGCCATAACAGACTGTTTTTTGCTGGATGTGTTTACGCCCAGAAGAGAGGATTATGTGGCGAAAGGAGGCGTGTTGATTTAGATACTTAAGTTGAGGTTCATCAACTTAGTTTTGTAATTGTTGAAAAAATATTAACTATCAGTTCATATTCGCTACAATATTTTCAATGTTACTTGCATTGATAAATAAAAAATATGAACATTAAATGGATATTTAGCCTTATACTTTTTCCCTTTCTATTGAATGCACAAACCAATAAATTACCTAAAGCTAAACATAACTTTATTGTAGTTGCGCATCGGGGAGATCATACAGAGGCCCCGGAAAATACGCTTTTGGCTTATCAAAATGCTATTAAGGCTGGTGCAGATTATGTAGAAATAGATTTACGTACCACGAAAGACAGCCAACTTGTAATTATGCATGATGCATCGCTGATGCGTATGGCTGGATTAAATAAGAAAGTTCAGGAATGTATTTATGATAGTATAAAAAACCTATTGATCCGAGATGTTAATCACCCGGAATGGGGATCTCATAAAATACCCGGCTTTGAAGAAGTGTTAAAACTATGCAAGGGAAAAATAAATATTTATCTCGACTTTAAAGACGCATCGGTAGAACAAGCATATAAAGCTATTGTAGCTCATAAAATGGAGAAGCATGTTGTGGTGTATATTAATGCACCCCAACAATTCATAGATTGGCGGCGAATTGCACCCGCCATGCCATTAATGATAAGTTTGCCAAAGAAAATTGCCACCAAATCTATGATGGATAGTGTACTTACGAAATACCCAATAGATATTTTAGATGGTAATTATAATGAGTACACCATAGAAACGGTGCAGGCATCACAAGCCAGAGGCATACCTATTTGGGCAGATATTCAGGGTAGAGATGAGGATCAACATTGGCTAACAGCTTTATCGCTAGGTATTAATGGATTACAAACAGATCATCCAAAAGCACTTATTGATTTTTTAAAGAATCAAAAGAAAAGATAACTAATCGGTAGATACCTATATAGAAAGGGTAGATAGCTATATAGGAAGCTATTTATTATTATTTTATCCGCTTAAGTTTGTACAAATTACTTGCCAATGCAGGAAGATATTATTATACAGATTACCAATAAACTAAAGGAACTAAGGAAGGAAAAAAATATTACACTGCAAGAACTGGCAGATAGCGCCGGGGTATCAAAAGGAATGCTCAGTCAAGTTGAAAACAATCGTACGATACCTTCCCTTACGGTTTTTTTAAATATTATCAAGTCGTTACAAATAGACATAAATGATTTCTTTAAAGACATTAATAGTTTGCCATTAACCGATAAAGTAATTTTTAAAAAGAAATCTCAAAACCAATTTTTCGAAAAAGAAAATGCTATCGGTTTTAGTTATCAACGGTTATTGTCTACAACCATTAACGACCAACACTTAGATTTTGTGTTACTTACTTTACAGCCCAACGCAAGCAGGCCAATGGTAAGCACTGATGCCTATGAATTTAAATTATTGCTAAAAGGCACGGTTGAGTATGTTATAGGTGATGAAACATTTATTATGGAAGAAGGCGATACCTTATTTTTCGATGCTACCTTACTGCACAATCCAAGAAATATTGGTACCACAGAAGCGGTTTTATTAGTAGTGTATTTATTTAACAAGGCGGAATAGGCAATAGATCACCAGTTAACGTTTTATTAACGATAGTTTAATATTGGTACACTTTTAAGGTATTTAGGTAACAATTTGTTTACCTCAACTTAACTTTTCGGAAACGATGAGCTAACATATCCTAGATAGATTTGCTTCTCAAACAAAAAACGCTGTTTATGAAGCAATTAAAACATTCCTTATCTCGGTATCTATTACTTGCCCTCGTTGTGATAGGTATACCTCAAATGTTGCTGGCTCAAACTGAACAAATCAGGGGAAAAGTAATCGATGCGGTTACTCAAAAACCAATCGATGCAGCTAGCGTAACAGTAACAAAATCTTCCAAAGGAACTTTCACAAATGCACAAGGTGAATTCACCATTGAAGTACCTAAAGGAGGTAAAATAACTGTAAGTATTGTTGGATATGATACCAAAATAATTCCGGTTAATACGAATTATATCAATATCACTTTAGCACAAAATTCAAATCAAATTGAAGAAGTGGTGGTTACATCATTAGGTGTGAAGAAAGAAACAAAAAAATTGGGTTATTCTGTTCAAGAAGTAAAAGGTGCAGATTTGGTAAAGGCTAGAGAGGTAAATCCTGTCAACAGCTTAGTAGGTAAAGTGGCGGGTTTAGATGTTGCCATTAACCAAGAAATGTTGGCTGCACCAAACGTATCTTTTCGTGGATATAATATTAGTTTATATGTTGTTGATGGTATTCCAATAACATCTGATACTTGGAATTTGAGTCCGGATGATATTGAATCTTATACTGTTTTAAAGGGGCTTGCAGCAACAGCCATTTATGGAAGCCGTGCACAAAATGGTGCTATTCTAATTACAACGAAAAAAGGTAAAAAAAGTGATAAAGGTTATACTATCGAGTTCAATTCTAGTACACAAGTAAACAAAGGTTTTATTGCTTTGCCTAAAACACAGTCTTTATATGGCGGTGGCGACTACTCTCAATATATCTTCGGTGATGGTAAAGGTGGTGGTTTGAATGATGGTGATTATGATGTATGGGGGCCCGCTTTAAATGGACAGTTAATTCCACAATACGATAGCCCGATAGATCCTGTAACCGGGGTAAGAAAAGCCACACCTTATGTAGCCCGTGGGGTAGATAATTTGAAACGGTTTATTCGTCCGGGATTATTAACTACTAATAGCTTAAGTTTTTCTTCAGCTACTGATCGTTCCAGTATTAGAATGTCTTTAACTCATACCGATCAAAAAGGTATTATACCTAATACGAAATTAAACACCGTTAATTTCAACATTAATGCCAGTTATAATTTAAGTAGTAAATTAAAAATCGACGGAACATTAAATTATAATCGTCAATTCTCGCCAAATATTCCGGATGTTGTGTACGGACCTAATAGTGTGATATATACAGTAACTATTTGGACCGGTGCTGACTGGAACATTGATGATATGCGGAATTATTGGCAACCAGGCAAACAAGGCGTTCAATCAATTTTTGCTGAATATCAACGCTATCACAACCCCTATTTTGTAAGCTATGAGTGGTTACGTAGTCATACTAAAAATGATATTACCGGTAATATTTCACTTACATATACACACGACAAGCATTTAGAAGCAACCTTAAGAAGCAATCTTTCTACTAATGATGTACTAAGGACAGAAAAAATGCCTTATTCTGCTCACCCCTATGGTAGAGAATTAAATAGAGGTGATTACAGAGAAGATCAACGCTCTTTGTTCGACAATAACTTGGAGGCCCTTGTAAAATATAAAAATACTTTCAAAGGAGGTATAAACTATGACTTATTGGGTGGGGCAAACGTGCGAAATTTTGAATACAGATCTAGTTTCACTACTACGGATTATTTGAACGTTCCAGGATTATACTCATTTGCTAATTCATTAAATCCGATCAAAGCGTATAATTTCAACGCTAAGATGTTAGTATTAAGTGCATACTATTCAGCTAACGTTGATATATACAAGTATGTTACTTTAACGGCTACGGGTAGAGTTGATAAAAACTCTACTTTATTACTTAAAAACAATACATACTTTTATCCTTCGTTTTCTGGTGCCTCCGTTTTATCAGATTATATAAACTTACCTTCTAGTATTAGCTTTTTAAAAGTAAGAGCTTCTTATGCACAAGCAAAGGCACCTAGTACCAATCCATATATAGGACCTGCAGGTTATCCTATTGGTTATGGTTCTCCATATGTATCTGCTTATGGCGGTCCATCTTATTCATTATCAGACCCTGCATATAGTATTGTTACTACTTATAATGGACAAGCAGGTGCAAACGCTCCTTCAACAGTTATCGATCCTAATATCAAGTCGTCACAAACATCCAGTTTAGAATATGGTTTTGATGTGCGTGTTTTAAAAAATAGGATCGGGGCCTCTGTAACTTTATTCAATAATATTATTGGTCCGGGTATACGTAACTATCCATTATCTCAAACTACGGGTTTAACAGGATATACTACAAACGCAATTAAAACTCAGGTTCGAGGTGCAGAAATTTCTTTGAATGGCTCTCCTTTAAGAAACCCGAAAGGCTTAAACTGGGATGTGTTAGTCAACTGGTCTACTTTTACTGAAACTTACAAGGATTTACCTGCAAGTTTCTCTAACTATCAATTTCAACAAGGTGATCGAGTAGATAAATTATATGCCAGTGTTACAGCAAAAACTCCAGACGGTCAGGTAATCAATAATAGTGCCGGTTATCCGATATACCTTCCAAAAGCACAATATGTAGGAAATGCAGATGCAGATTGGTCTTGGTCTGTATATAACAAGTTTACTTATAAACAATTCAGCTTCTCATTTCAGTTCGATGGTAAAGTGGGTGGTATCGTGCAGGATCGTGTAATGCGTAAAGGTATTGAAGGTGGCTCTAACATTTTCACTGTACAAGGTGCAATTGGGGCCGCACGTGCAATAGAAGCACAAAATATAGTGTATAACCCAACAACAAATAGTTATACCACTGCACCCGGATTTAAAGGTACTTATGTGGGTGAAGGTGTACAACTAGCACCAGGAAGCCCTGCTATTCAGTATGATCCTACAACTGGGGTTATTACAAATGCGAGTGCTTTGAAATTTGTATCGAATACAGGAGTAGTAAATTATATTCAAGATTATGTAAGTAGCTTCTTCAATGATTTTGAACATACTTCCGTAAAGAAAACCTATGCAAAACTTCGGGAAGTAGTAATTACTTATTCTATACCTGCTAAGTTTTTAGGTAAGGGATCGTTTATCACTAAAATTGACATGTCGTTGGTTGGTCGTAACCTCTTGTATTTCTTCCCAAGCCGATTTAAAGACATGGATGTTGACCAGTATTCCGGTCGTAATTATAATAGTGGTAATAGTAGAGAGTACGATCTTCAAACACCAACTACACGTAGCTATGGTTTTAATATAAATTTTGTTTTCTAAATCCTATTTTTTGAAAACACTAAAACTTGTAATCATGAAAATGAAAAATAAATTAAGCATACTATTACTTGCTATCGTTATTGTGGCAAGTAGTTGTTCAAAAACATTTGATACGTATGCAGTAAATAACAATCAACCTACATCGGTACCTGCTTATTTATTACTTAGACAGATTGAAAATAACCTGGTTGTATTTCCGGGCGGTGATGAGGATAAACGTTCACAATATACTTTATCTACCTATACTTACTATGGAGATAATACGTATTGGTCTGGCAGTGCTTCTTTGCAGTATGGTTTATTAAACAATATCGTGGCGATGGAAAAAGAAGCTGCGAAAGCATCTGGAGTTAATAATCCATATGCTGCATTAGCTAAATTTTTTAAAGCCTATGTATTTTATAATATGACTATGAAAGTAGGCGATATACCCATGTCTGAAGCTTTGCAAGGTACCAACAATCCTACTCCTAAATATGATTCACAAAAACAAGTTTTTATTCAATGCTTGCAATTATTGGAAGATGCCAACACACAGTTAGCTTCTTTGATAACTGCCTCAGATAACTCGTTATTGGGAGATTTCTATTATGTAGAAAGAATATCTAATGCAAAAGACGCTTTAACAGCTTTAAAGCAATGGCAAAAAGTAGTGAATACATTTAAGTTACGGGTACTTATCAACTTAAGTAAAAAAGTTTCAGATCCGGATTTAAACATTAAACAGAAGTTCGCAGATGTATTAGGTAATCCGACTAAATACCCTATTATGACTGGTTTAACCGATAATTGGGAGTATGTTTATAACGCCACTTACAATTATTACCCTAATAATAAGGGTAACTATGGTAATGATGCTACCCGTTTATGTGTAGCTGCTACCTGGTTAAATACGTTGGCAAGTTTGAACGACTTAAGAGCCATGAAAGTTGCCGACCCTGCTCGTGGATTAGGCTTTCCTGATACCTCATTTAAATCATTTGTAGGAGGTGCCAATGGTGCTGATATGAGTACACTTGGTGGTCAAATTAATGCTTTTACGATTAGTCCGATCGGTCGTAAAAGATATTATGATGGCTATACCGGCGAAAACACTTTTATTGTAGGTTATCCTGAAATGTGTTTGAATATTGCAGAGGCCATTAATCGTGGATGGGTAACCGGGTCTGCAAGTACCTGGTACCAGAATGGTATTACAGCTATGTTTGCTTTTTACGGTGTGAATGACGGCGCCAATACTGTTTCTTTTTTGAGAAGCACTGCACCCGGTGATTATGTTACTTATAATGTTACATTCAGTTATGCTAACTATTTTGCACAACCAGCTGTTAGATTATTAGGTGATCCGAACGATTTAAATAAAATACTTACACAGCGCTATTTAACTTTGGCTCGTAACTCCGGTTATGAAGGGTATTATCAGTGGAGAAGAACAGGGGTGCCAACATTCTCAACCGGACCAGGTGTAGGTAATGGTAATATCATACCGCTTCGTTTTCAGTACCCTGCATCTGAATATTCTACAAATGCAGATAATGTGAAGGCTGCGGTACAAAGTCAGTATGGTGGAAGTGATGACATCAACAAAGCCATGTGGATTCTGCAGTAATCGAAATATCACTAACAGTTTATTAATATACGTTATAAGGCGAAATCTAGTATTTCGCCTTATTTTTCTTATTTTGAAACCGCCTATTTATGAGTAAAATTTATACTCTTATCACAGCTTTATTAGTTCATTGCATTGTAACTGCACAATCAAAGCAACTAACTGTATTGCAAGTTCCCGGTAAGAATCAGTTTTGTAAAATTGATGAAAAAGGTATATCCATACTGCCTAGCGGACGGTTTGTTACACCAGCGGGTGACATGATTCGTATTTCGCACGATCCATTTGGTTTGGCTATTTCGCCGGATGGCAAAAAGGCAGTAACCCTGCATAACGGCGTATTTACTGTTATTGATATTGCAACAATGGAAGATACGCGTGTGCCCAGCTACAATAAGAAAATAACTTCACAATTGGCTCATCAACCACTTGCTGAAACTTCTTTTTCTAATGATTCTATGAAACAAAGAGTTATCCCTTCACCCATTCCGGAAGGCTCTTTTCTAGGTGTGGCATTTGCAGCAGATTCTAAAACCGTTTATTTAAGTGGTGGCGATAATGGGGCTGTTATTGTATATGATATTGAACATTTTAAAAAAATTGACTCTATTAGCCTTAATGGTAAAGTAAACAATATTGATTTTGAAGACAGTTTTACCTCCGATTTGTTATTGCATAACGACGAGTTGTTGATTTTAGACCGGGGTAATTTTCGCCTTGTACGTTATAGCTTATCAGCAAAAAAAATTACGGCTTCAATACCAGCTGGGCGTCAACCATTTGGCTTAGCTATCAGTGCAGATAAAACCATGGCTTTTGTAGCCAATGTGGGTACTTACGCCTATCCTTTGGTTAAAGGGGCTACAAAAACTAATTATGATTCTTTGATGATTCCTTATCATCCTTATGGCGATAACACAAAAGAATCCAGAAAGGGCACTACTGTTGAAGGAAGAGAAATACCGGGTGTTGGTAGCCCTAATGCACCTGAAGCTATGAGCGTTTTCACCATTAATTTAGCTACTAATAAAGTAGTTGATAAATTTAAAACAGGTTATCAGGTAGGTGAAATGATTGAAGAGGTAGAGGTTGTTGGTGGTGCAAGTCCTAACTCTATTGCTGTTGGTAAACGTTATGCGTATGTAACTAACGCCACTAACGATAATATTTCTATCATTAATTATAAACTACATAAAATAGTAGGTCATATCGATATCAAAGTTGATCCGAGAATTGATAAGTATAGAGGGTTATTACCTTTCGGTATTACATTGAGTAGAGATGAAAAAACGCTGTATGTAGCTTTACTGGGTTTTAATGCCATTGTGGTAATTGATGTTCCTACTAAAAAAACTAAAGGACTGATTCCAACAGGGTGGGGGCCAACAAGAGTTCAACTCAGTAAAGATGAGCAAACATTATATGTGATTTCTTGTAGAGGGTTAGGTGCAGGTCCGAATGGTGGCGCCAATTTTAAAGCGCCTATTCAAGGTACTTATATAGGAGATATTCAATTAGGTAGTTTTCAAAAAATTAAAATGCCATCAACGGAAACATTAGCTACCTATACAAACCAAGTAATCAATAATACTTTTGAAGTAACAACAGCAGAAGATGATGCCTCCAATCCACTACCGGTATTGCCCGGTTCCAGTAAAAGTCCTATCAAATATATTGTATACATTACTAAAGAAAATAGAACTTATGATGAGGTATTTGGACAATTAACAAATGCTAATGGTGATAGCACATTAGCGAAATTTGGGGTTAACTGTGAGTATACTTTGCCAGACTCCTCAAGAACCAAATTTAAAAACCTGCGCGTATCACCTAATCATCATAAGGTGGCAAAATCTTTCTCCTTTAGTGATAATTTTTATTGTGATAGTGATGCTTCTATTCATGGGCATCATTGGATGCTGGGTGTTGTACCGAATGAGTGGGTGGAAGCTAATTCAGATGTTTCAAAAACTACAAAATTATTTTCAAAAGCACCCGGTCGTCGTTTCCCGGGTTCAACAGGCAGTATGGACCCTGAGGATTATGCCGAGATCGGTGGTTTGTGGGAAGCATTGGAAAGAAAGCATATCAATTTTTACAATTTCGGTGAAGCTAATGAAACTGCTCATGTACGCGAAGAATGGATAGATACTGCAACAGGTGCCGCTCATGGTGTAATGGTACCCATGCAAAAAGCCTTATTTACGCGTACAAGCCATAATTATGCAGGATTTAACATGAATATCCCTGATCAGTTTCGTATGAAACAGTTTGAAGAAGAATTTACTAAAAAGTGGCTAAAAGGTAGTCAATTAATGCCTTCTTTAATTACCATGCAGGTACCAAATGATCATGGCGCGGGTATCAGACCACAGGATGGGTATACCTATCGCTCATCTTTTATGGCAGATAATGATTTAGCAGTTGGTAGAATATTACATTTCCTTTCTCGTACAAAGTATTGGAAAAATATGTTGGTTATTATAACGGAAGACGACCCTCAAGGTGGCGTAGATCATATTGATGCACATCGTAGTATTTTAATGATGGCAGGTCCATATGTAAAGAGGGGTTATGTTAGTCATACGCATGCGAATTTTGGTTCGATACTAAAAACTATTTATAATATTTTGGGAGTACCTTATGTAAATCAATATGATATCACAGCTTCATTATTGCAAGATTTTTTCACTAATAAGCCCGACTTTACTCCTTATACACTTGAACTTCATGATGATCGTATTTTTGATGTTGATAAAGCTATGAAGAAGTTTAAGCAACCGATTGATTGGCGAAAAATAATGCAAGGACCGGCGATGGATAATGCTGTAGAAATTAAAAAAAGCTTTAATAAATAAATCGATTATCAATGATAAGAATGGTCGTATTTGATATGGCAGGTACAACGATCGATGAAGATAATGTTGTATATAAAACGCTGCATCAGTCAATTCTTGAGGTTAATATAGATGTTACATTAGAGAATGTATTATTACATGGTGCCGGTAAGGAAAAAAAGGAAGCAATCAAAGATATCTTACTGGCCAATGGTATAACAAGTACTGAAATAATCCACAATACTTTTAATAATTTTTCAGAACGCTTAGCGGATGCCTATAGCATATTACCGCTTAAAGAGCAAATGGGTGCTTTAGCATTATTTACTGCTTTACGGCAAATGGATGTGAAAGTGGTTTTAAATACAGGGTATAGTAAACAGACGGCCGAACTTATTTTAAAGAAACTTGGTTGGCAGGTTGGTACACAAATCGATTGGTTAGTAACAGCTTCTGATGTGCCCAATAGCAGGCCATTTCCGGATATGATATTGCTTGCTATGCAGCATTTTGGGATCATAAATGCAAAAGAAGTAGTAAAAGTTGGGGATTCAATTATTGATATTGAAGAAGGTAAAAATGCCGGTTGTGGGTTATCCATAGGAATAACTACGGGAGCTCATAATGTAGCTCAATTACAGTCTGCAAAACCCGATTATATTATTAATGACCTTATGGCCTTATGGCCTTTAATTCAAGCTGAAAACAGTCAATCACAAAAAAATTATAATGATGAAAAAAATACAATCATTACTTAAGGTGTTATCCTTCATTAGTTTTATAAACATAGCACATGCGCAGCAGAAAACAGAAAATATAGTGATTGTTACGCTGGATGGCATGCGCTGGCAGGAAGTGTTTGGTGGTGCAGATGCAGCTATCCTAAAAAATAAGAATTATACGAAAGATAGTGTTGGAACTAGTATTTCTTTCTGGGCAAATGATATTAATGAAAGACGCCAAAAGCTGTTTCCTTTTTTATGGGGAACCATAGCTACGAAGGGTCAGTTATATGGTAACAGGTGGAAGGGTAGTGAGGTAAACAATGCTAATCGGTATAAATTTTCTTATCCCGGATACAATGAGATTTTTGCAGGTTACCCTGATACATTGGTAAACAGTAATGCTAAAATCTGGAATAAAAATATTAATGTTCTTGAGTTCATTAACCAGCAAAAAAACTATCAAGGAAAAGTAGCAGTATTTTCAACTTGGGATGTTTTCCCCTATATCTTAAATACCAAGCGTAGTGGTCTGTATGTAAATGCCGATGTAGATACACTGAAATTTAATAATAGTGCGCTACAATTAATAAATGATATACAATTCTTGACCGCAAAACCAATTGGCGTTAGACCTGATGTGATAACATATTTCGCAGCAAGGGAATACATGAAGGCTTACCAACCAAAAGTTTTATATATCGCTTTTGATGAAACAGATGATTTTGCACATGGAGGCGAGTACGACCAATACTTAAAATCTGCTCATGCAGAAGATGCCATGATTGCTGATTTGTGGCAGTATGTACAATCTTCTCCTATATATAAAAATAAAACAACCTTGATAATTACTTGCGATCACGGTAGAGGTGATAAGGTAAAAGATAATTGGCGTCATCATGGTCAAAAAATTGAAGATGCAGGACAAATATGGATAGCAGCAATAGGCCCTGATACAGCACCGCTTGGTGAAGCAAAAGCTAATAGTATACTATACCAAGAGCAATTGGCAGCCACGTTTGCTAAATTACTAGGGTTCACATTTACGACTGATCATCCTGTGGCTGAACCGATTACATCGATACTTAAAAAATAGTTTTCTAATAAACGCTATTCGCAACAAACTTCAAACACATTATGAAATGACTTATATTGAATTACAAAAAAATATCGAAACAATTGCTGATGAAATTATTTCATTGTATGAGCAATTTGGCAGTGAAGATTATATTGGTGAGCCGGTATCACAAATTGAGCACATGTGTCAATCTGCTGAGCTTGCAGAAGCTAATGGGGCTGATAGGGATACTATTTTAGCTGCTTTTTTACATGATATTGGACATTTGTATGAGTTTGCTCAACCCAAAGAAGGTGTGGTACATATGGATACATTTGGCGTTGTTGATCATGAGAAACTGGGTGCGGATTATCTGCTCAGCAAAGGCTTTTCTGAAAATGTAGCAAAAATGGTAGCGAGCCATGTAAATGCAAAACGTTACCTCACATTTAAATATCCGGAGTACTACGATTTATTATCTGAAGCCAGTAAAAATACATTGCTGCATCAAGGCGGTATTATGACTGAGCGGGAAGCAGCTATATTTGAAAGTGATCCTCTGCACCAAAAGTATATTGCATTACGTAAATGGGATGAAAAAGCGAAGCTTGAGAAACAACCCCTACCGTCTCTAACGAAGTATCGATATATGATCATTATACATTTATTAGAGAATGCTTTACACAACTCCTAAGTATTAACCATTATGCAAACACAATTACTAGGTGTGAAGCAAGAAAATTTTAAGCAATGGTTAGCCAGAATGCCTTTGGGGGCTGTATGTGTAATGTCTTTTAGTGCTTTTACTATTTATTCATGTATGTATGGTTTTAGAAAACCCTATACTGTAGCCACATATACAAACACTTATTTTCTTGGTATTTCTTACAAAGTTTGTTTAGTAGTTGCTCAGGTATTGGGTTATATGCTCAGTAAATTCATCGGAATAAGGTTTATTTCTGCTATGCAGCCTGCTAAAAGAGCTTATTTCATTATTTTGTTTATAGGTTTGGCATGGTTATCATTATTAGGTTTTGCAGTGATACCTGCACCTTATAATATCATATGTATGTTTCTTAATGGCTTGCCATTAGGATTGGTTTTCGGTTTGGTTTTTGGTTTTTTGGAAGGAAGAAGAACTACTGAAATTATGGGTGCATTTTTAGCTTCCAGTTTCATTTTTGCATCGGGATTAGCCAAATCCATTGGTAAGTGGTTATTACTGCAATGGCATATCACAGACTGGTGGATGCCTTTTTTTGCAGGATTATTTTTTGTATTTCCATTACTTGTAGCCGTATGGCTCATCCAGCAAGTACCCGCACCTTCAAAGGAGGATATTGCACATAGAACAGAGCGATACCCCATGACTAAAGCTGAAAGGATGGCTTTTATAAAAACCTTTGGTCGCGCTATAACACCTGTGGTAATAGCCTATGGTACTTTTACCATAGTGCGTGATTTTTGTGAAGATTTTTCAAATGAACTATGGATAGAAACAGGCTATGAAAACAATGCCGGTATTTTTGCCAAAATGAGCACCAATGTGTCGCTTATGGTATTAATCATTGTGGGATGTTTTTTTTTAATAAAGAACAATTATAAAGCATTCGTAGCTACTCACTATATTGTCATTTTTGGCCTTATACTTTCTGCTATAGTTACCTGGTTGCATGCATCTCATCTCCTATCACCAATAACTTGGATGCTCCTAAGTACCACGGGTATTTATCTGGCCTATCTGCCTTTTAACTGTCTATATTTCGAACGTATGTTATCAACTTATAAGATAAGGGCCAATGTTGGGTTCGTAATGTACATTGCTGATGCATTTGGTTATTTGGGAACGGTAGCGGTATTATTAATCAAAGAATTTTTTTCTATCAAATATAGTTGGGTCACCTTTTTTTCGGGTCTTTTCTATACTGCTTGTGTTGTAGGTACTTTATTAATTGCAGTAAGTCTTATTATTCATCATCGATTATTTAAAATCATCTCATCTCGCCATGAAAAATAATAAATCTGCTATTGTTGTGGGTGCAGGTATAGTTGGACTAGCAACTGCAAGATCATTAAGCTTAAGAGGGTTCGATGTTACGATCATAGAAAGAACGCAAAAGGCTGTTGGTGCATCTATAAGAAATTTTGGTATGCTTTGGCCTATTGGTCAGCCGGATGGAAAGTTATATGATAGAGCACTTCGGAGTAAATCAATTTGGAAAGATATTGCGGATAGTATTGGGTTATGGTACGATGAGGTAGGTAGCTTACACTTGGCTCATCATCAAGATGAATGGCAGGTATTACAAGAGCTTTATGAAAGTTTTAAACAAAATGGCAGGCCGGTTACACTCTTAGATAAACATACTATTTTAGAAAGATACAATGGTGTAAACGGTAATGGTTTATTAGGTGGGTTGTATAGCGATACAGAAACTATTGTAGATCCACGTGTGGCGATCCCTACCGTAGCCAAATATCTTGAGGAATATTTGGATGTTCAATTTATATGGGGGAAAGCTGTTACAAATATAACCAGTGGTAAAGTATGGATGGGTTCAGAAACCTTAGAGGCAGATATCATATGCGTATGTAGTGGAGCAGATTTTGAAACCTTATATCCACAACAATTCCGACAGTTACCTATTACTAAGTGCAAATTGCAAATGTTACGATACATAGCAAATAAAGCAAATGATAGAATCGGCGTTTCATTATGTGGAGGTTTGTCATTAATTCACTATAACAGTTTCAAAGTATCTCCTTCACTACCAAAGCTAAAAGCAAGGTATGAGGCAGAGCTTAGGGATTATTTACAATTGGGTATCCACGTAATGGTATCGCAAAATCATAAAGGTGAGCTAACGGTAGGTGATAGTCATGAATATGGGCTTACATTCGACCCTTTTGATAAAACATATATTAATAGTATGATCCTGAATTACCTGAATCAATTTGCCGTTACACATAATTGGCAACTAATTGATTCATGGCATGGTATATACCCAAAAATGACGAATGGGGATACAGATGTTTTTTTACAGCCCGATAAAGATGTATATATTATTAATGGCTTAGGTGGTGCCGGTATGACACTTAGTTTTGGCTTTGCAGAAGAATGTACACATCTTATTTCCGGGGACACGATTTAACCGGAAATAAGATGTGTAGATAAGTTACATTAATTCGCAGCTTTTAATTTCTTGATCTCTGCAGTTAATTGTGGTACTACTTCAAAAGCATCACCCACAATACCATAATCGGCAGCTTTGAAAAAAGGAGCTTCCGGGTCTTTATTGATTACTACGATTACTTTACTTCTGTTTACCCCTGCGAGGTGTTGAATGGCACCGGAAATACCAATGGCAATATATAAGTTAGGAGCAATCTGAACACCTGTTTGTCCAACATGTTCGTGATGCGGTCTCCAATGGGCATCACCAACCGGTCTGCTACAAGCTGTTGCAGCGCCCAATTCTTTAGCAAGATCGAGTAAGATACCCCAGTTTTCCGGCCCTTTTAAACCTCTACCACCACTTACCACAATATCGGCTTCTGTTAATGGGATTTCTCCTGTTACTTTATTTACTGCAGTTACTTTTACTTTTGGTGTATCTACGGCAATATGTAGTGCATTTATCGTTGCTGTTCCTTCTCCGGCTATAGTTGTGTAACTATTAGGGTTTAAAGAAATTACTTTAATAGGAGCGTTGATGCTTACATTAGCGAAAGCTTTTCCGGAGAAAACAGTTTTCTTTACAACAAAGCCATTTGTAGTGTCGGGTAGTGCACATGCGCCGGCAACAAGTCCTGCTTTTAAGCGCGCGGCTACGCGCGCGGCAACTGCCTTTCCGGTTTGGTTATGGGAGAAAATGATAATGCTCGCTCCGCTCGCGTTGGCTGCTTCTGCAATCACCTTCGCATATACTTGAGCATCTACATGATCCAACAAGTTATTGGACACATGATGAATTTTGCTTACCCCATATTTACCCAAGGCAGCAATATCATCGCTCACTGTTCCAAGTACGATACCTTCAGCAGCAACCCCTAATTGTGACGCTAGTTTAGCACCATACGTTAATACTTCTAAAGAAGATTTTTTTACATGGCCATCGGCCTGATCTATGAATATGAGAACTGACATTTTGTAAGTTTTTAATTAAATAAACAATTTTGAATTTTGAATTTTGAATTAAGAATTGAAAAGATGGAACCATTAATTCATAACTCATCATTCTTAATTCATTTTATATAGCTTTCGCTTCTTCATGTAATAAACGAACGAGTTCGGCAACATTATCGGGTGCCACTAACTTAACGCCCGCCTTTGCCGGTGGCAATTCGAAGCTTACAATATTTGTTAGTGCTTCTATAGCTTCCGGTTCATTTACCTTTAGTGGTTTGGTACGTGCAGCCATTATCCCACGCATATTTGGGATACGTTGTTCTGCTACACCTTTTTGACAACTAACCACTAACGGCAATGCTACTTCTGCCACTTCTTCACCACCTTCAATTTCGCGAGTAACAGTTGCTGTAGTTCCTATTAATTCAAATTTGGTAGCTAAAGAAATATAGGGAACGTCTATCAATTCAGCGATGATACCACCAATTGAAGAGCCATTATAATCGATAGTTTCTTTACCCGTAAATATCAAGTCATAGCTTCCTGCTTTAGCAACAGCTGCTATTTGCGCAGCAATATAGTAGGGATCACTGCTATCGGTATTGATGCGAATAGCTTCATCGCCACCTAATGCCAAAGCTTTCCGAATAATAGGTTCAGCATCTGCTCCGCCAACATTTACCAAAGTAATAGATACACTGGCATCTTTTTCTTTCAGCTCTATGGCACGTACCAAAGAGTACCATTCATCGTACGGATTGATAATCCATTGAACACCTGCTTCGTCAAATTTGGTACCGCCATCGGTAAAGGCAATTTTGGAAGTAGTATCCGGTGTTTTACTCACACAAACTAAAATCTTCATAAGTAAGTTTTATCGTTTAATTAGTTGTTTATGCAACTATTACAAAGATAGGGAGCTTTGGTTCGCAGCCTATTTTTTGAGCCTAATTTTTTCAAATTTTCTTCCCCAAAAATAAACGAGAGGGGTGAAGAACCTTGTTATCTTAGCGTCATGGATAGGATTGCTAAGATTCAGGAATTGCTTCAACAAAACCCCACGGATAATTTTCTGAGGCATGCACTGGCACTCGAGTATATTAAAGTAGAAAAGCCTAAGGAGGCAAGGGCATTATTTGAAGCTATTCTGGCGGATAGTCCGGATTATATAGGTTCTTATTATCATTTAGCTAAGCTATTGGAAGTATTGGGTGAAAAAGAACTTGCTATAGAATGGTATGAGAAGGGTATGGCCGCTGCTAAAGAAGCCAAAGATCAACATAGTTATAATGAATTACAAGGGGCTTATGAAGAAATTTTGTATTAAATTAAGAATTAAGAATTTTTACCCTAAATCCTAATTCATAACTCTTAATTCATAACTCCTAATTCCTAACTCATAACCATCATGCAATACCAATACGACCCGGAAAAATACAAAACACCAACAGGTACAACAATAAACTGTAAAGGATGGGTGCAGGAAGCTGCCTTGCGGATGCTCTTGAATAATTTAGATCCCCAAGTAGCGGAACGCCCCGAAGATTTAATTGTATATGGCGGAAGAGGTAAGGCAGCAAGAAATTTTGAGTCGCTGGATAAAATTATTACTTGCTTAAAAAGCCTGGAGAACGATGAATCCTTATTGATACAAAGTGGTAAGCCCGTAGCTGTTTTTAAAACACATCCAGATGCACCAAGGGTATTATTATCTAATTCACAATTGGTTCCTAACTGGGCCAATTGGAAACATTTTACAGCATTGGAGCAAAAGGGTTTAATGATGTATGGACAAATGACTGCCGGCAGTTGGATTTATATCGGCTCTCAAGGTATTGTACAAGGAACTTTTGAAACTTATGCAGCTGTTGCCGATAAACATTTTGGAGGCACTTTAAAAGGGACGCTACATGTAACAGCCGGTTTAGGCGGTATGGGTGGGGCGCAACCTTTAGCAATTACTATGAATGAGGGTGTTGCTTTGATAGCAGAGGTAGAAGAATGGCGAATAGATAAAAGAATGGACACCAAATATTTAGACGAACAGTTCACGGATATAGATGCCGCTATAGATAAAGCCCTCAAATATAAAACCGAAGGAAAAGCGAAAAGTATCGGTGTGCTATGTAACGCCATATCGTTATTACAAAGATTAATAGAGAGAAATATTGTTCCCGATACATTAACGGATCAGACCAGTGCACATGACCCATTAGTAGGCTACGTGCCACACCAACTCACTAATGAAGCGGCTAATTTATTAAGAGGCACGAATCCGGAAGAGTATATACGGCTTAGTTATCAGAGTATGTATTTGCATGTGCAGTTGATGTTGGAGTTGATGGATATGGGCGCTATCACATTTGATTATGGAAATAATATTCGTGCTCGTGCTCATGAATACGAAAATAATCCGGATGCACGTATTGCTATTAATGAAGCCAATAGAGGCAGGGCTTTTGATTTCCCGGGTTTTGTACCGGCCTATATTCGTCCGCTTTTCTGCGAAGGCAAAGGTCCATTCCGTTGGGCTGCATTGAGTGGCGATCCGGAAGATATTGCTGTTACAGATGAGGTAGTACAAGCATTATTTCCAGAGAATAAAAGTATGCAGCGATGGATGAAAATGGCAAAAGAAAAAATTAGTTTTCAAGGATTACCGGCACGTATATGTTGGTTAGGGCAAGGCGAGCGCGAGCGAGCCGGATTGGCTTTTAATCAATTAGTAAAAGAAGGAAAACTCAAAGCACCTATTGTTATAGGAAGAGATCATTTAGATACCGGTTCAGTAGCATCTCCCAACAGAGAAACAGAAGCTATGCTCGATGGCAGCGATGCTGTAGCCGACTGGCCTATTTTGAATGCACTGCTTAGCACTGCCGGTGGTGCCAGTTGGGTAAGCTTGCATCATGGCGGTGGGGTAGGAATGGGATATAGTATTCATGCAGGCATGGTAATTGTTGCAGATGGTACTGATGAAGCCGCAGCAAGATTATCTCGCGTATTACGGAACGATCCCGGTATCGGAGTAATAAGACATGCAGATGCCGGATATGAATCAGCCAAGGAAGCAGCGGAGAGGTTTGGGTTGGGGATTTAGGGGATAGGGTATAGGGTATAGGGTATAGGGTATAGGGTATAGGGTATAGGGTATAGGGTATAGGGTATAGGGTATCTCTATTGACTAATGACTATTGACCATTTACTTTTTCAGATTCTTAGATTTTTTGTCGGGTTACTTTTTGGGCTTTCGAATATTAAGCATTACAAGCTTGTTTTCGTACTAACGTGTTGCCATCCATTCATCAATTTAAAAAACACTGTTATGCGTAAACTATTTGTTATTGCAGGGGCTTGTATTTCCATTTTTTTCTCTGGTTGTGGAAACGGCGAAAATAAAGCCGATTATAATTATGATGAAGCAGGTAATAATAAAACTGCAGATACTATTTACAATACTGCGTATCAACTGAAATCGAAACCCATTGATAAAAAGTTCGCTCACACGGCCTCTTTGAAAGCTATGGTAAACGACGTAGCATCTGCTACTTATCAAATTGAATCAGTAACAAAATCGGTTGGGGGCTTTGTGAGATCCAGTAAATTGAATACGCAAATACTTACAGAGGAAACAGTACAGGTTTCTGCGGATTCAGCCAAAAACAATGCCAGCAAGCGTATCAGCTGTGATATGGAATTGCGTGTTCCCCATCAATTATTAGATTCTTTATTAAAAGCGATAAACACAACGGCAACTAATTTTGATTACAGGATCGTTGAAACAGAAGATATCTCTTTATCATTACAAGAAAACATATTAAAGGAAAAACGTCTTACTGTTTCTCAAAACCGATTGGCAAATGCTGTTCAAGAAAAAGGAAAAAAAATGTCAGAAGTTTCAAATGTAGAGAATACTTTGTTCGATAAACAAATAGAAAAAGACAATGCCCTTCTGGAAAGTTTAGCTAATAACGATAAGGTGGCCTACAGTACTATTAAACTAGAACTATATCAGCAGCCTGTATTTACAAGTACCATGACTGCATTTTATAAACCTGTTGAACCTTACCAACTTGGTTTCGGAAGAAGAATGATAAACTCGTTTTTAGTTGGCTGGGATATTGTTTTAGATATTTTGGTTGGCATTACTAAAATATGGTGGCTACTATTGATTCTCCTTATATCGCTACCTTATATCCGCGCCTACAAGCTAAACATTAACACCAAAAAGATATCCAACCAGCGCCGATAAGCCCATGGCAATGGTACCCCAAATAGTAATTCTGATAATCGCTTTTTTAATATTTGAACCACCTGTTTTTGCAGATATGATCCCTAAAATAATAAGAGACAAAATAGTAAACCCATAGAGCCAATAATGCATACTCTTAACAGGTGCCAATAAAGTTACGGCCAATGGTAATATACCTCCTAAAGTAAAAGAAGCACCGGATGCTAAAGCTGCCTGTAAGGGGTTGGCCTGACTAATTTCCGTGATACCCAGCTCATCCCTGATATGTGTTCCTAAAGCATCAAATGCAGTAAGTTCTTTGGCAACTTGTAAAGCGGTTTCTTTTTTTAGTCCACGCCGTTCATATATTTGAGCTAAAATTTGTAATTCTACTTCGGGCATTTCTTTAAGTTCTTGTGCCTCTCTTTCAATATCCGATTTTTCAATATCGGTTTGAGAGCTTACAGAAACATATTCACCTGCAGACATGGCAACGGCTCCGGCCACTAAACCCGCAACAGTTGCAATGATGATCGGTTGGCGTGTTATACTAGCCGCGGCTACACCTACGGCAATACTGGAAATAGAAATGATTCCATCATTCGCACCTAATACCGCAGCACGTAGCCAATTGCTTTTGTGAATATAATGGCTGTCTAAATAGTTATCTATTGTTACCATTTCAATTTTTTTTATTTCATCTCCCATACTAAAGCACTGGCTCCTAATATAGCAGCATCAGATTCCTTCAGATGGCTTACGAGTATTTTAATTTTATTTTCAAAAACTTTTATGAGGTTAGCTTCCATATGTTCCCGTGTAGGCTTCAAAATATAATCACCTGCCTTGGTAAGTCCGCCAAATAGTATAATTGCTTCGGGGCTGGAGAACATCACAAAATTGGCCAATGCCATACCGAGGATCTTTCCGGTAAAATCAAAAATTTGCAAAGCCAATTCATCACCTTCCTGGGCCGCATCATACACAGCCTTAGAATCGAGCTGATCTTTAGGTACTTTGCGCAAGAGGCTGGGGGTTTTACTCTTCTCTAAAAATTCAATAGCATTTAACCTTACTCCGGTAGCCGATGCATAACTTTCTAATGATCCTTTTTTTCCGGTACCCGGATGTAATCTTCCATCGGGGATAATAATGGTATGACCTAATTCACCGGCAAAACCATCATGACCATACACTAATTTTCCGTTTGCTACAATACCGCTTCCTACACCGGTTCCTAATGTAATCATGATAAAGTCGTGCATATCCTGTGCGGCCCCATACATCATTTCACCAATGGCGGCGGCATTTGCGTCATTTGTAACAACCACCGGCAGCTTAAATTTATCTTCTACAAATTTACCCAAGGGAATAATGCCCGGCCAAGGTAAGTTAGCTGCATACTCAATTGTATTCTTATAGTAGTTGCCATTAGGAGCCCCAATACCTATGCCCTTTATTCTACCGACTCCTCCGGCTTGCTCTATAAAAGGAGCGAGGTTTACATATAACTCATCTATAAATGGATCTACATGTAAATGCTTCTTTGTACTCATCTCTCCTGAAAAAAGCAAATTGCCCACGCGATCTACGATGCCATATTTCGTTCCTGTT
This sequence comes from uncultured Flavihumibacter sp., assembly GCA_902168225.1. Taxonomy (GTDB): domain Bacteria; phylum Bacteroidota; class Bacteroidia; order Chitinophagales; family Chitinophagaceae; genus Sediminibacterium. The sequence continues at coordinate 31,185 of CABHOW010000159.1, forward strand.
CCACCAATATCAATACCAATTGCCAGCGGCTCTAATGCCGGTGTTGTTCTTGGTGTTTCTTTTGCTTTTGCCATGTTTAGAAAAATTTACACAAATATAAATTAATGACCTCCGCCTACTTGCGCATCAAAATCTAATCCTTGCTTGGTTAATACCGATTTTAATTTAATAGCTAAAAAAGCAAGGAATGTAAAACAAGCAGCTGCTAATAAATAGGAATGATGCATACCTATACTAGCATTATCACCAATGGCACCTTGTAATGGCGGAATAATTGCTCCTCCTAAAATCATCATAATTAAAAATGCAGAACCTTGGCTAGTATATTTGCCTAAGCCCGCAACGCCCAACGAGAATATACATGGCCACATTACAGAACAACATAAACCGCCTGCCATAAATGAATATACAGAAACGATACCGGTTGTGAATACGCCAATAAGCATGGCTACAGCTGCTAAAGACGCCACAGTGATCAACGTTTTTACCGGCTTCTCTTGTCCATAAAAAAACGCGCCTACTGCAAGTAATACATATACCGCGTATCCGAATAAATCGGTAACATCACTTCCATATAATTTATTCACGCCTAACACAACGGCAAAAGCCACAAAAGGAACCACCAAAGTGGCGATTGTTTTAGACGTGCCTTTTAAGTTGAATACACTCACTGCTCCGGTCCACCTGCCGATCATTAAACTTCCCCAATAAAGGGATACATATTTTGAAATCATACTCTCATCTAAACCGGCCGCTGTTAAATAGCCGCGTGTTTTTAATAGTGCTCCAAAATTATTATCAATCGTTACTTCTACCCCCACATATACAAAAATGCCAATCATCCCATAGATCAATTGTTGGTATTTCATAGCACCCCAACCTTCACTATTTTTATTAGCCATACTATTGGAATAAAATAATACGCCTACAACAGATATAAGTGCTAATAAGAGGAGGGTAAGTTTCGATATTTCAGAAAAATGTCCGATTACAATGATCAATCCTAATAATAATGTCATAGTAAATAAAGAAGTCGATGCTTTATTTGCTTTTTCAAAGGCTTCATTATTTTTTCCTTCAGGGAGTTTAGAGAAAGCAAAGAATAATGCTACAGCAGCAAATACCCCGGCTACAATTAAATAAAGGGTATTAATATTTGTAACAGTTACCGTTTTTTTAGCGTCGGCACCTAAGCCACCAAATAAAAACAAGCTAACAATAATGGGGCCCAGTGTAGTACCCAATGAGTTGATACCTCCCGCCAGGTTCAATCGGTGGGATCCTGTAGAAGGATCGCCTAAAGTGATCGCAAAAGGTTGGGCAGATGTTTGCTGTAGGGAGAAGCCTAAAGCCACCACAAAAAAAGAGGCCAATATAGCCGGAAAGGAATTAGCATTGGCAGAAGGAATAATGAGTAAGGCACCTGCAACAGAAATCCATAGCCCGTATATAATCCCTTTTTTATATCCAATTTTATTCAAAATATCATAGCCTAATACATTGGATGCGATAAATAACAATAAAGAGCCGATAAAATAGGCTCCATAGAATGCGGAACCAATAAGCTGTGATTGGAACTGGTTAAGCTGAAAATGGGTTTTGCAAAAGGGGATAAAGATGCTATTAGAGGCAGCAATAAATCCCCAGAAAAAAAACACAATTACCAATGTGGCCAGTGCGCCGGTATTGGTGGGCTGTTTAGTTTGACTCATGGCAAGAAAATATTTCTGTAATGATAACTAAAATAATAAGAATTTAATACAGGAATTTTTTTAAGTAGGTAATATCGAATTGTTTAAATGGTTAACTTACTCAATATAAAGAACGAGCCGTATGGAAATTATTCATGTAAGTGCAGAATGTTACCCTGTAGCAAAAGCAGGCGGACTGGGCGATGTTGTAGGTGCTTTACCGAAATATCAGGTTAAAGCAGGGGATGTAGCCAAGGTTATCATGCCCATGTATCGCACCAAATTTTTGTACGAAAATCAATGGTCGGTAGATTTTAAGGGGAGCTCTAACCTGGGTAATTGGTTTTTTGATTACACCGTTATTAAAGAAGAAACCAATAAGTTGGGATTTGATTTATACCTGATAGATATTAACGGGCTATTAGATCGACAAAAAATTTATGGTTACGACGATGATACGGAGCGGTTTACTGCCTTTCAAATAGCCGTAGTGAATTGGCTGAGCCATTGGGAACACCGTCCCGATGTGGTACATTGTCATGATCACCATGCCGGTCTAATTCCCTTTATGATGCAGCACTGCTATGCTTATCAACATTTGGCCGGTATTAAAACTATAATGACCATTCATAATGGTCAATATCAGGGTTGGATGGGCTGGGATAAAAGTATTTATATACCCGGCTGGGATTTATGGAAAAGGGGTATGCTCGATTGGGCTGGAACCATTAACCCCTTGGCAAGTGGCGTTAAATGTGCCCATAGGGTAACTACCGTTAGCTGGAGTTATATGGATGAATTGAGAGAAAACGCAAATGGACTGGAAAAACTTTTTGAGTATGAAAGAGGTAAATGTGTAGGAATTTTGAACGGTATAGATAATGAAGTATGGGATCCTTCAACTGATATGTATCTAACTGATCATTTTTCAGTAGAAACAGTTACCGAAGGAAAAGGAAAAAACAAATTATCGTTGTGCACCCAATTTGGGTTAGATCCTATACTGCCCTTGTTTGTATTTATTGGAAGATTGGTGGGAGAAAAAGCAGCAGATGTACTGCCTAATGCTATTCGCTCTGCTATGCATAGCACGGGTGGCAAAGCTTCTTTTTTGGTTTTAGGTAGTGGCGATCCATTGGTTGAAAATGAGTTTAAGTATATGGCAGAGGCAAATAAAACACTTTTTAATACGGTAATTGGGTACGACGAAAAGTTAAGCCACCGGATATATGCCGGAGCCGATTTTTTATTGATGCCAAGTAGGGTAGAACCATGCGGTTTAAACCAAATGTATGCCATGCGTTACGGCACGGTGCCTGTGGTAAGAAATACGGGTGGTTTGCGCGATACCGTTATCGATATGGGCGATTTTGAAGGCTTTGGTATCCGATTTAACAATGCAACTATTGCCGACATAGATTATTCTATTAATAGGGGAGTGAAAGTATTTGAAGATAAAACCCACTTAGAGTGGATGAGAAAGCATATGATGCAGATAGATCATAGCTGGGAAAAAACCGTAGATGAATACAAACGTATTTATTTAAGCTAATAATGTATATTGTACCAAATAATCTAATATTTAAGCACTCAATAACTTGCCAGTATGCCAACACTTTCAAAATCAGTAGTTGCTGTTATCCTCGGAGGAGGAGCCGGTACCCGTTTATTCCCTCTAACAGCAAGCAGGTCTAAACCGGCTGTACCCATTGCAGGAAAGTATAGATTGGTAGATATTCCTATCAGTAACTGTATTAACAGTAATATCAATCGCATGTTTGTGCTTACGCAGTTCAACTCTGCTTCATTAAATAAGCATATTAAAAACACCTATCATTTTAGTGCCTTTAGTACAGGCTTTGTAGATATTTTAGCGGCTGAGCAAACCCCCGATAACCCCGGCTGGTACCAAGGTACAGCCGATGCGGTAAGACAATCACTTCGTCATATATCTAATTTGGAATACGATTATATCTTGATTCTGAGCGGGGATCAATTATACCAAATGGATTTCGGAGAAATGTTTGAAACGCATCGCGCCAAGAATGCCGATATATCTATCGCTACGATACCTGTTGATGATAGAGATGCTCCGGAATTCGGGATCCTTAAAAAAGATAGTGAAGATCTCATCAGTTCTTTTATAGAGAAGCCTAAGAAAGATATTTTAGGAGATTGGGCAAGTGATACAGGTACAGAGATGCAGCGTGCCGGCAGGCATTATTTAGCATCGATGGGTATTTATATTTTCAATAAAAAAATATTGAATACCTTATTAATGGATGTGCATCCCGGTGCAACAGATTTTGGAAAAGAAATAATACCCGATTCTATCGCCAACTACAAAGTAGCAAGTTACCAGTACGACGGATACTGGACCGATATTGGGAATATCTATTCATTCTATGAAGCGAATTTGGCATTAACACAAGAAGTGCCTCCATTCAACTTGTTCGATAATCAAAAAACAGTTTTTACCAGGGCACGCATGTTACCCCCTGCAAAAATAAGTGGTACCACTTTGGAAAAAACCATTATTGCGGAAGGCTCCATTATACATGCCAGTAGAATTGAACAAAGCGTGGTGGGTATACGCTCACGTATTGGTCATGGTACTACGGTAGTAAACACTTATATTATGGGTAATGATTATTACGAAACCTTAGATGAAATGGCTGTAAATATTGCTAAAGGGTTACCGAAAGTAGGTATAGGTGAAAGATGCTATATTAAAGATGCTATTATTGATAAGAATTGTAGAATTGGTAATGACGTAAGAATTAATGGAGGTAAACATTTGGAGAAAACAGATCATCCTTTATATGCCGTTAAAGATGGCATTGTAGTGGTAAAAAAAGGAGCTGTATTGCATGATGGGTTTGTAATCTAATATTTCTTTTAATATATAAACTGAACGATTGCTATGGCTTCTTCTGCCCCTATGCCTACTGCTACAGGCAACCTTCCTAAACCTAAACTTAGTTTAGCGCAGATATTTTTTATGAGCTTTGGTTTTTTGGGGATTCAATTTGGTTTTGCCTTACAAAATGGCAATACCAGTAGAATTCTTCGCTCTTTTGGTGCTGATGTTGAACAACTACCAATGTTCTGGATAGTTGCTCCTTTAGTAGGTATGATCGTACAACCACTTATTGGCCATTATAGTGATCGTACCTGGAATAGGTTAGGAAGAAGAAAACCTTATTTTTTAACCGGTGCTTTATTGTCATCGGCAGCATTGGTATTCTTGCCTAACTCGGGAAGTATGGCTGGTATTATATCGGCCTTATGGATTGGGGCAGGTATGGTAATGATAATGGATGCATCATTTAATGTTGCAATGGAACCCTTTCGTGCATTGGTAGCCGATAACTTGCCAGATACCCAGCGCACCAGTGGTTTTGCCATTCAAACTTTTTTAATTGGTGTAGGTGCCGTAGTAGGTTCTGAACTGCCTTCTTATTTAGCTAAGCATGGTTTTTCTCAAGAGGCAGGTGCAAGTGGAGTGGCAGATAATATTCGCTATGCATTTTATATTGGTGCCGCTGTTTTTATCACGGCTATTTTAGTAACTGTTTTTTTTACGAAAGAATATACACCTGCTGAATATGAAAAGTATCATGGAAAAAATGAAGAACCTGAAAAAGCCGGGCTATCAGAAATTTTTAAAGACTTTGGCCGTATGCCAAGAACAATGAAGCAATTAGGGTTGGTACAATTTTTTTCGTGGTTTGCTTTATTTAGTATGTGGGTGTTTACTACCGATGCAGTAGCCACACATGTATATGGTTTAAGCGGTGATTACGCTAAAACAGTAGCGTATAATGAAGCTGGTAATAAGGTAAGCTCAGCATTTGGAATTTATAATTTAGTAGCAGCAGTGTACGCCTTGTGCTTACCCATAATAGCTAAGTTTTTAGGAAGAAAAGGAACCCACGCTTTCTCACTAATAGCCGGTGGTGTTGGTTTAATATCTATTTATTTTATTAAGGATCCCGCTATGCTTAAGTGGAGCATGATCGGTATCGGGTTAGCCTGGGCTAGTATTTTGGCTATGCCTTATGTAATTTTATCGGGCTCTATTCCGCCCGGTAAACTCGGAATTTATATGGGCATTTTTAATTTCTTTATAACCTTACCTCAAATTATCAATGGATTATTTGGTGGATGGATTGTAAAAAATTTATATAATGGTCAGCCCATTTATGCGATTGTATTAGCAGGCTTTTTTATGATATGTGCAGCTATAAGTGTATTATTTGTATACGATGCAGGTGCCATTCGCATCCTAGAAGAAAAAAAAGTATAAAATGAAAAAATGCTTATTATTAGCCTCAGTATGCTGCGGCTATTTTTCTATTGCACAAAATATCAAATTATATCCCACTAATTGGTACACAGGTATGCAGTGGAATAAGGTACAAGTTATAGTACGCAGTGATAAACCTATTTCTAAAAATGCTACGGTCCAACTCAGTTATCCGGGTGTAACGCTTCAAAAAACGCATCGTTTCGAAAATGAAAAATATAGGGCACTTGATCTGGTCATTTCTCCAACTGCAAAACCCGGTACAGTAATTATTACGATCAAAAATGATAATGGGAAAAAAATACAACTCAATTGGGAAATAAAAAATAAACGTTCGGGTATAGGAACGAATTTCGCTCAGGGAGTTACGGCTAAAGATTTAGTATACCTGATCATGCCTGATAGATTTAGTAATGGGGATCCCGGTAATGATAAGTTCCCTTACTATAGAGATACGGTAGTGAATAGGCAAGACCCTATTAAACGCCATGGTGGCGATCTACAGGGTATTATCAATCACCTGGATTATTTTAAAGAATTAGGTGTTACTGCCTTGTGGTTAACGCCTGTTTTAGAAAACGATATGGCTTTAGAAGCAGAGCAGGCAGGCGATATGGCAGGATATCATGGATATTGGTTTACCGAACACTATGCTATTGATAAAAGATTTGGAGGAGAAAAGGCATACAAAAAACTTGTAGAAGCAGCACATGCCAATGGTATTAAAATCATACAGGATGCAGTGTATAATCATGTGGGTATAGAACATTGGTTTTATAAAGATGCCCCGGCCAAAGATTGGATCAATCAATGGGATCAGTATACCAATACCAATCATAGGGAAGAAGTGATTTTTGCAAATAACGGCACAGCGAGCGATAAAAAAATAATGCTCGACGGTTGGTTTGTTCCACATTTACCGGATGTAAATCAACGTAATCCTTTTGTTGCTAATTTTCTGATTCAACATGCGATCTGGTGTATGGAAGAATTCGGGATTGATGGATGGAGAATAGATACCTACAAATATTGTGATGAGGATTTTCTGAATCGTATCAATAGTGCTTTGGAGAAAGAATACCCAACAGTAACCATGTTTGGTGAAGTTACCTCTAATACAGTGGCCGGTAGTGCTTATTTTACAAAAAATAATTTTTCAAAAGGATTTAAACATAATGCACAAGGGGTCACAGATTTTCCCTTGAGTTCTGCCATGATGGATGCGGTAAACAATAAACCCGGGTGGACGGATGGCGTGAATAAATTGTATATGACCTTAGCCCAGGATATCTTGTATAATGCGCCTGAAAAAAATTGTATTTTTTTCGATAATCACGATATGGAGCGCTTGGTATCAAAAATCGGAGAAGATTTTGGTAAATATAAAATGGCCTTGGATCTCTTATATACATTAAGAGGTATTCCGCAATTATATTATGGTACAGAAATTTGGATGAAGAATTTCAAAGACCCTAACGATGGTATGGTGCGTCTTGATTTTCCCGGCGGCTTTGCAGGTGATGCTGAAAATAAATTTACCGCTGCGGGAAGAAATAGTAGAGAGCAAGAGGCCTTCAACTATGTAAAAAATCTTGGCAATTTCAGAAAAAGTATATCTGCTATTCATACAGGGAAACTTATTCAATATTTCCCTAAGGATGGTTTATATGTATATTTCAGAACTGATGCTAAGCATACGATCATGTGTGTGTTCAATACCGGGGATAAAGAAAAAACAATCAATTTGGCAGATTATAGTGCCGCTACAAAAGGATTTTCTAATGCTATAGATATACAAACAAGCAAACCCGTTACCTCAACCTTTAACCTGTTACCTTCAACCTCATTAGTTCTTGATCTTCAAAAATAAGTATATGAAAAAAATAATGCTGTTCGTATTTGGTATCAGCACTGTATGGATGCTCGCTGCGCAGGATTATGCTGCATTTAAACAGTATGCATTTCCTTCAGAGCTTTGTAGTAGTGCATCCGGGGCGAAATTAGCATATGCTATAGATGATGCGGGTAAACGTAATGTATATGTGGCAGAAGCACCTGCTTATATTCCGCGTAAGCTTACTTCTTTTGATAAAGATGAAGGGCAGGAAATAACAAGTCTGAGTATTTCTGATGATGGTAACTGGGTTGTATTTGTACGCGGTGGTGAGCATAGCGGTAACTGGGAAACAGGATTACCTGTAAATGCAAGCAGCGATATTGCAGGAACAAAAGTGCAGATCATAAGTGTTCCTTTTGCCGGTGGTACTATAAAAGTATTAGCAGAAGGAGATTATCCTATCCTATCACCCGATAGTAAAACAGTAGCTTGTATTAAATCGTCTCAAGTATATACGATGCCGATTGATGGTAGTGGTACGGCTAAGCAATTATTTAATGCAAAGGGGAATATCAGTAATCTGGAATGGTCGCCCAATGGTAAGCAATTAGTATTTGTAGCTAACAGAGGAGATCATTCTTTAATTGGCATTTACCACACGGATCAAACTACTATTCAATGGCTGGCACCTTCTTTTAGCAGAGACCAGTCGCCAAGGTGGAGCCCCGACGGGAAAAATATTGTATTTGTGCGATTACCGGGTTCAGGAGGGGCTCCTGATTCTTTGTTACAAAGAAGGCATAGCAGTTGGCAAATTTTCACAGCCAATGTAGAAACAGGGAAACCACAATTACTATATACGGCTCCTAAAACCTTACGCGGTTCTGTGCCAAGTACACATGGTGGTACTAATTTGCATTGGGCTGCAAATAATAAGATCATTTTTTTATCCTATGAAGATGGATGGCCTCACCTATATGCAGTAGATGCGAGCGGAGGCAAGCCTGTATTGCTTACACCGGGTAATTATATGGCTGAACATATTCAATTAAGTACCGATAAAAATTGGTTATGTTTTAGTGCCAACACAGGAAATGATAAGTTGGATATAGAAAGGCGACATATAGTTCGTGTTGCAGTTGATAAGCCCGGAATTGATATCATTACTCCCGGTAATGGTATTGAATTTACTCCTGTAATTACGGGTGATGGCACAGCTATTGCTTATTTTTCTGCAACTACTGCGCGCCCGCCTGTATTAGCCGTAACACAACTCAACAGTGGATCAAGAAAAATAGATTTGGTGGGTGCTCCGCATTTGAATCCTGCATTTCCAACTGCTAAAATGGTAGTACCCATGCAAGTAATTTTTAAATCGGCTGATGGGGTAGAAGTACATGCCGATTTATTTGAGGGTGCAGGGGAGGGTAGGAAACCATCGATTGTATATATACATGGTGGTCCGCCCCGACAAATGTTATTAGGATGGCATTATTCAGATTATTATTCGAATGCCTATGCGTCTAATCAGTATTTAGCAAGTTTAGGTTTCAATGTTTTATCAGTGAATTACCGATTGGGTATTGGATATGGCTATGAGTTTCATAGACCCGCGAAAGGCGGCGCCGCAGGCGCCGCTGAATATCTAGATATCAAAGCGGCCGGCGAATGGTTGAAAAAGCAAAGCTTTACTAATCCTCATAAAATTGGTTTATATGGGGGGTCTTATGGCGGTTTTCTTACTGCCATGGGGTTAGCGCACGATTCTAAACTATTTGCTGCAGGTGTTGATATACAC
>CABHOW010000160.1 GCA_902168225.1 uncultured Flavihumibacter sp.
TCGGAGATGTGTATAAGAGACAGATTATATGGTATTATTTTTTTAATGATGATTATACACAGAAAAATGCAACGTAAACATTAAAGTTTTGATTTTCTTTTTCTGTATCTGCCGGCTGCAAGTAAAGACCCCCCTACTATTAAAAATCCCACTCCGCCATCAATAGGTATAACTGCATCAGGCGGTGGGCTACCAAATCCTCCACTACCACTACCCGGGCCACCGGGATCGTCATTAGATCTAACGGTGCCACTGCTTCGCATGAAAGGGTTATGGTTTGGGTCTGGATCAACTGAAATCGTTACGGTATCTCTTCTCATGATAGCCGTATCTAAACTCGGCATAGAAGGTGTAGTACTTCCGAATTGTGCGCTAGTTGGCAGGGCAGAAAATATTGATAGGAAAAGGATAAAAAATATATAAATACAAGTTTGTTTCATTAAAATATTAATTACCAACCAGTATGGTTGCGGTAAAACGTTTTTTTGTTTCTATGTTAAATAATACTGCTTTATAGGTACCGGCACTCAAAGGTTTAATAAAACTAATTTGCTGTGTACTCGATGCGCCTGTATGTTGTATTAACTTCGTCATTACTACATTGCCCTTTATATCTAAAAGTGTAAACTGATAATTAGCCGGGTTTAGTTTATTAAATTGAATATTGACCTTATTATTTGTTACGGGGTTAGGATAAAAAGAGATTGTTTTAATACTATCTTCATTTTCAAGTAGTACTATATTACTATTCCCAAACCCTGCATCATTTTTATAGACTTTGATTCTATAGTAGTTTTTTGGCAGGTTAGCAACACTATCTACATAACTATACAGACTGGTAGCAGAATCTTTATAAATTCTTTTTAAAACAGTAAATTCAACGCCGTTAATTGATTTTTCTAAGTCATAAAAAAGTTGGTCGTTATTAACACTTGTAGGTATATTCCAATTTAGAGAGGCAATACCTGCTGTAAGTGAACCTTTGAGTTCAATAGTATTGAAATTATTTCCGATCGGGTAGGGTTGTTTAAAAATTATAGCAAATCGATTGAAGAAGGAAGAGGAGTCGCTGGTGTTAATAGTAAATGATTGTTTCAGTGTATCTACATCAGTTCGGATGAATAATTGCTTATTTGAAAAACGGTCGTTTAAAAAGGCGAGATTACCATTTGCGTTAAAATCTTTTGGCATTAAGTTAAGCGTATAATTTTCATTATTTACCATTTGCCACAAGCGTAAGTTGAGTGTATCTGCAGATACTGCGGGTTTCCGGCTTTCAATACTCAGCAATGTGGTACCGTTAGAAGTATTTACAATGGCTAAATTTTCACCTCCGTTGGTAATTTTTCCAGCATCTTCATTGGTAACTACACTATTTGAATAACTGGCATCAAAAAGTAGCGTAGAGCCATCGAATACAACCTGCCCTCTTCCGTCAACAAATCTTTGTAATACAATCCCCAGCTTATTAAGCGGATTATTGGTTGTTGTATTGAACACACTAACCGCACTTGAAGTGATGTCTTTGTTACTTTCGGTAATTTTGAGAGACGGACTAGTACTATTATTATTACGGATAAAAATAGCTTGACCGGGTTGTATAAAATTATTGGTATTACCAACCCCATTGCTTGTACCCGATTCCGAGCCAGCTCCACCGGTACGAAGCCAAGTGGCATACACTCCATTAACACCTAGGGTTGGATCGAAGTACCAATAGGTACTTTGAATATTTCCCTGATTTGGAGTATTATCAAGTATTTTACCCCAGCTAACCGGTGCCCAATAAGGGTTTGCTATTAAGCTAAAGCCCGTAGAACTGGCACTGTTTAAAGCGTAAGATGAACTGTATACGCTATTAGAAACGCCTGAAGTAGAGTAGGTAACATCTCCATATATCATTTGTCCAGTTGCTCTCAGTACGGTTGATGTATTCATCGTTGTAGGTGTTGGCACCTGCAATAAGTTTACATTTCTGTCGCCTCGAATAAGTATACGATATCCTCTAAAAGGATCTAAACGAGTTGTTTTGGTATTTGTGATGGAGGGGAAAGTAGTACCATTGTAGGTGTACATAGAAACATTTCCCTGTTGTGTTTTATCTAAACCGGTTGTTGCGTCTACTCCGGGAGAACCGGCAATACCTGTAATATGGGTGCCTAATCCACTTGTAGTTCCACCGGCTTCTTGCCAATTATCAAATATATAATTACTGAAAGTGTAGATACCCGAGCCAAGGTCTTTATAACTTCTGAAGCCTTGAGAAAGAAACCTTTCGGCTCTAATACCACCCACCGAACTGTAAGTAATACTTGCCCCGGATCCAACAGCTGCAACTCTGGCTGTATTTGAAATGGATGTAGATCTTAAAGCGAGTATATTATTATTAGTAGCTAAGATACCGTTAGTAAGGGTAAGCGTATTTATTATATCTACTTCGCTTAATAGTGTTGCACCTCCGCCACCGGTTCGGTTAAGTGTAAGCGATTGAAGTTGGTTATCAGTGCCTGACTGGCTAAAGTTTATATTCGAAGTGCTTACTGTACTTCCTCCAATGATAAGTTTAGAAGTAGAAGAACCAATTAACTTGCCATTCGATAAATCGGTGGTACCATTCAGGGTAAGTGTATTACCATTGATTGCCAAGAAACCGGATGCATTTGTTATAGACAGAATTCCATTCACGGTAAGATCAGTAGTAAGGCTTTTTGTGCCTGTTCCGCTAATAGTAAGGTTGTTATAGGGTAGGTTGGGAATATTGGCAGATCCATTGCCACTATATTCTATGGTTGATCCGGTAAGTGTATATGTACCCAAACCTGGCGTAAAAGTACCGCTAATAGTTACAATCGATCCACTACTGATTACTCTGTTTCCACCGGTTGCATTGAGGGTACTGTAGGTGCCGGGCTGAATACGTTGGATTCCTGCACCATCATAATTAACTTGAAAATTCCAAGTAATACTTGAAGGTAAATTCGTGGTAGAAGTACTTGCAATTCGCAGTAGCCCTGTACCAGATGTTGTCATACTACCTGTTGCATCTTGTAATCCGCTTGTAATACCTGTATTAGAAAAACGTAGTGTTGAGCCCGAATTTATGGTAAGAACACCCCCAACGTATACAATAGTATTTGTAATGGTTACGGTGGCACTGTTGTTTATGATAAGATTATAAAATACAGCTCCAACAGCATTTGTATGAGAACCGGTAGCCCTTATTTCAAAGTTAGAGCCAGTCTGAAAATCAAGGGTCGTGGCTGTTAAAATGCTAGTGGAGATATTGGTAGATAATGCATGTTGATAGGTTCCCCCATTTTGAATACTAAAAGTGGTCCCTGTTGTGCTTGTGCCACTAAATGTAATGGCATTTGATGCAGTAAGCAAACCGCCGGTTGCTATCCTTAGCACTCCTCCATTAATAATACCTCCATCATCTATATTCCAAGCTCCGCTGGTAGTTAGTGAGCTGCCATTTCTTACGATAAAAATATCACCGCTTATAAAGTCGGCCGGACTAGGTCCACTGCCATCTGTATTGGTGCCCCAGGTTGAAACACTATTTGCATTGCCGGATGCTTTTGAATAGTAGGTAACTTGAGCAAAGCAATCCACTTTACCCCATATGACGAATACACAGATTATTAAAAATTTAATGCTATTTTTTGAAAAAAACTTCATTTTTTTGATAAGTCTAAAGTATCAAACACAAACTGACTGATACTAAGATACCTAAATGTTACTACTTGCTGCAAAATTACGTTCAAATATACCAAAAGGATTCTTGAGCTTATGTTTTAAGCGGGCAAACCGGAAAGATTTATGATAATTACCACTTATTTTGTAGAAACGACTTTAAAATTATTGTCTAATGTGTTTAAACTGTGAATTTTTAATTATGTACAACATTATCCGACTACTTTGTATCTGAACAAAGTATATATTTGAGATATCTATAATGTGCTTTCTCAGGTTTGTGACTGAGCTGGCAGCGCTTTATCCTCACTTACATGAAAAAAATACCCGTTTATCTGGCTATAATTTTAATAGCTACAAGCTGTGTGAACACAAAAAAGTTTAGGGATGAAATGCAGTTGTTTCAGCGAGGATTAGATAGCAGTACTGCGAAATACAGTCTTCAGGGGCTGAGGCTTAAAGTCGGCGATAATGTTATCATCAGCGCATACACACAAGCTACGAATAATCAGGACCAAGCAACAATTCTTAATTTGGGCGGTATGGGTAAAACATACGGCACCTATTCCGTGAATGTGGATGGACAGATAGATTTACCTAAAATTGGGTTGATGAAAGTTGAGGGATTAACCCTTAAAGAACTTAAAGCCCAGTTAATTAACAGATGGTCTTTATATGTAAAAGACATCGGAGTAAATGTACAGTTACAAAATTTTACTGTCAACGTAATTGGTGAGGTTAGAAATCCTGGTACAAAGACTTTTACATCAGAAAAAGTTACAATTGTGGATGTAATTGCTGCAAGTGGTGGATTTGGTGATGATGGTAAACGGAATGATATACTAGTAATTCGAGAGGATGCCGGTAATCGGTCTGTTCATAAAATAGATTTTAGGGATGCTCATTTTTACAACTCACCTGTATATCTAATGCAACAGAATGATTTGGTTGTAGTGGGAATGTCTGACTTTAAATTTAGGCAGCGGGCTACTTCAGATATAAATCAACGATTCTCAACAACTTTTCTATTTATGTCTTTTTTCAACTTTGCTTTAGGTATAGCGATTCTAATTTCAACACTTAACAAATAGATGCAAGAAGATATAAGTTATAGTGATTTCCCTGATCAAATAAGTGAGAAAAAAACTAGTATTCGCGAAACCTTACTTCGCTATCTAGTTAATCTTCCTTTGTTTATTTTAAGTATGGTAATTTGTGTTGGTGGGGCATATATCTATTTACGCTACACAGATAAAGTATATATAGCCAATGCACAAATACTTGTTGGGGGTAATAATGCGGTTTCAGCTAGTTCCGACTTAGTGTCTCAAGGCTTATATGGGGTAAGAACTATAAACATCGATAATGAGCTTGAATTATTGCGATCAAATCGGTTATTGGAAAGGGTAGTAAGAAGAGGTGGCTTTAATGTGCGTGTGTTTAATGAGGGGACTATTAAACGAATGGAATTATATAAAGCCGCACCGTTTTATTTGCAAGTATTAAGCGTGAAAGATTCAAGTTATTCTTGGTCTGTTAGAGTGACTAAAATAAGCAAGAGCGGAGGGATATATCAACTACGTGGGGAATCACCAAAAAAGTTTAAATGGAATGATACGATATCAATTTATCCAGCAAGGGTTGTGTTTAGGAGCAAGCAAAACACACTACCCTCAAGTCAAGAAGTATATACCGTTGAATGGGCTTCGATCTCAGAAGCTGCTTCCAATATTCGAGCTGGGTTAACAGTAAAAAGCCAAAGTCTTAGAACTACAATCATGGCACTTACTCTAGTTTCGTCTAATCCCTTTCGAGCAGCAGATGTATTAGATCTATTAACTGCAGAATTTTCAGAACAAGATGTAGAATTAAAAAAAGAAATATCACTAAATACATTAGCTTTTATTGATGATAGATTGCGTATCGTAGCAAATGATTTGAAGTTTATAGATAGCAGTAGAACTAATCTAAACAGCAACCCTAGATTTGCTGATATTGGTAGCGAATTATTGTATCTGCAAGGCAAATATGGGCTTACAGAAAATAAATTAGAGGAAGCTTCTGTAGATACGGCTGTTATTAATTTGATAGAAGACTACGTAACAGATACAAAAAATAAGTACAAAAAAATATTCTCTCCTTTAGGAATAGCTGATGCGTCATTGGCGACTTCTATCTCAAAATATAATGAAGCAATTACTGAAAGAGATAAGATCGAATTTGAGAATTTAGCTGATAATATCTTAATGGCTTCAATTGAAAATAAAATAGAGAGCCTACGTAATAACGTTTTAGTGAGCTTAGCAAATGTTAAGAATGCTTAT